>JAAYZP010000018.1 GCA_012514785.1 Propionibacterium sp.
ACGCCATCGTGACCCGGAAACGTTTGCCGCCGGCGTGCATCACGTCGTCGAGCCAGTCGGGAAGATCGAGCTCCAGGACGTCGACGCCGACGTCGCCGGCGTGCAGGGCCCACGTCTCGCGCAGCTCCTGCATCTCGTCGGTGAGGAGGGCGTCGACGTCGGCGATGCATTCGGCGGCACTCGGCTGGTGCTCGGCCGTGCTCAGCCTGGCGAGGACCGACTCGAGCTGCGGCACCTGCATCGCCGCCCACGGGCTGTACACGCCGGGGGTGGCGCCGATGGCCTCGGCCAGCTCGCACCATTCGACCCACTGGTAGTCCATCACCTCGTCGGGATTCGGGACCGGGTCCGTGCTGAGGGAGCCGACGTAGACCGGGCAGATCTCGTTCTCGACGATGCCGCTGAAGTCGACGGCGCGGTACCGGAAGTCCGGCAGCGCGGGCATCAGCGGCCCGACGCTCGCGCCCAGTTCGTCGCGGACCCGGCGACGGATGGCGTCCTCCATCGACTCACCCGGGAGGGGGTGGCCGCAGCAGGAGTTGGTCCACACGCCCGGCCAGGTCCGCTTCGTGAGCGCGCGCCGGGTCAGCAGCACGCGCCCGTCGGGCCCGAACAGGTAGGAGGAGAACGCGAGGTGCAGCGGGGTGGCTGTGGTGTGTACCTCGGCCCTCGGGGCGGTGCCTATCGCGGAGCCGTCCTCGTCGAGGAGCACGACGACGTCGTGATCGTGTTCGAGCCTGGTGGAGGAATCGAGGATGCTCATTCCACAAGAATGCCACGTCGTGGAGGCATCGAGCCAAGTCAGGCGCGCACCATCCGGATCATGTGCATGCTGCCGAAGCCGTCCGAGATCGACTCGTACCCGTCCGGCGCGAAGCCATGCTTCTCGTAGAACCGGATCGCCCGCGGGTTGTCCGTCATCGTCCAGAGGTACGCGGGCTCCATCCCGGGGAGGGCCGCCTCCAGCATGGCCGATCCCAGGCCGCTGCCGTGCGTGCCGGGCATCGTGAACAGCGTCTTGAGGTAGCGCGTCACGGCGGGCCAGACGAAGTGGGGGCTGTCCGTCGCCTCCCAGCGCTCGGGGCCGTCGCCGGCCATCGCCACGCCGATGATGTTGCCGAACGGGTTCCTCGCGACGACCGCGCGGTCGGCCGCCAGCATCTCCGGGATGCGGCGCTCGAGGCTGTCGAAGAGTTGGGAGGTGAAGTCGCCCTTCGCGTACGGGGCGTAGGTGGCGGCCTGCATCACGATGTGCGCCTTCGCCGCCGCGGCGACGTCGTCGGGGTTCAGGTCGGAGATCTCGAATTGCACGGCACCAGTCTGCCAGCCCCAGGAATGCGGACGGCGAGGCGGGATCAGCCGATCTGACGGTGCACGTGCCACAGCCGCTGCACGACGGTGACCCCGCCGCCGACGGCCAGCAGCGCCACGGCCACCTCCAGCGCCCACGGCACCCCGATTCCCGCGAGGAAGGTGCCGACGACGGCCAACGCCAACCGGTCCGCGCGCGTGACGACGCCGACGTCCGCGCTCGCCCCGACCGCCTCCGCGCGGGCCTTCGTGTACGACGTCAGCTGCGCCAGCACCAGCCCGACGATCGCCAGCACGGCCCACAGCCGGTGCCCGGTCAGCGCGAGGTGCCAGGCGAGCCCGCCGAGGATCGCGGCGTCGGCCACGCGGTCCAGCGACGCGTCGAGGAACGCGCCCCACCGGCGATCCCGCTCGGGCAGCTCGCGG
>JAAYZP010000019.1 GCA_012514785.1 Propionibacterium sp.
ACATGCGGGTGCGGGCCGTCGCGGCGGTGGAGCGCTGGCTGGCCGCGCGTGGGGCGTCGGAGACGGCGGAGCAGGCGGCGTCGCTGGCGACGTTGGCGATCGGGCAGGCGATGGGGCTGCTCGTCCAGGACACCCTCGCGCCGGACTTCGACCGCGACGCGTACATCGAGTCGGCGTCGACGATGCTGGACGGGGCGGCGCGGTAGGGCGGGGTGGGCGGTTCGCCTGCGATCGCCCGGCTTACCACAGGTAAACCCGGTTCACCTGCCTCGAGCGGGTTCACCTGCCGCGCGCGGGAGGTTTCTTCGCTTTGCGAAGGTAAACCGATCAGGCCTGCAGGCCACCGCCCTCTGAGGTGGTGCAACAGCGTACGGGTCCGACCACCCAAAGCGATGTGTTCGCGTCGAAGGCGCGTAGACTCGGAGCCATGACCGACCATGCCGCTGAGCTGATCCGAGAAGGCCTCGCACTGGATCCGGACCAGCGTGCGATCGTCGCCAACACCCTGCTGGACAGCATCCACGCCGGGCAAGCCTCGAGCGAGGTTGCGGACGCATGGCACGCTGAGGCCGCGGAACGTCTGTGCGAGATCCGCGCCGGAGCGGTGGAGGCAGTCGATGCTGACGAGCACTACGCCCGCCTGCGCGCCTCGATCACCCGCTCTTCATGACGCGGTCTTGGTGGGAGCACCCAGAGGCTGCTGCTGAACTGGATGCCGCAGTCGTGTGGTACGAATCACAGTCGCCCGGCATTGGCTTAACCCTGCTCGATCGAGCGGAAGAGGCGCGACGCGCGATCGAGGAATGGCCATGGTCCGCACCCCGACTCACCGACGAGGTCGACAGCAGCATACACAGCAAGGCAGTCCGCGGCTACCCGTACCGACTGCTGTACGCCATCACCGATGAAGAGTTCCTCATCCTCGCCTATGCGCACGACCGCCGAAGACCGGGCTACTGGGTGGACAGGATGGACGGACTCACTTCACCGTGAGGATTTGTACCATGCGTGGTACGAAACCTCACACCTAGTGCGCCGCATTCGTTCCCAAATCGTTACCGCCCCATGACCGGGTAATGGGTAGTCAGCGTGGCAAGGTGGGTGGCTATGACAGTCGACCAGGAGAGCCGCCGCTTCCGCGTCGTCGGCAACCGCATCGCCTGGTCGTTCGTACCCTTCGTCGCGCTCGCCCAGGCGCTCCAGCTCGCGTTCCCCGTGCCCGGGGTGCGGTGGCTGACGTTCGAGGTGATCGTCTTCGGCATCATCGCGGCCGTCACGAGCCCGTGGTGGTGGCGACGACGTCGCGAGCTCTCCCCCACGGCCCGGCTGGCGGTGCTGGCGTTCCTGGTGATGATGGGCTACGCCGTCGTCTCGCTGCTGCTGCACGACCCGCCCGAGGTGGTCAGCCCCGGCGGCGGGCCCGTGCCGAGGGTGCACGTCGCCGTCCCGATCCTGAGCTCGCTGTTCGCGATGCTCTCGGGCGTCGGGTTCGTGCTCGCCGCGGAGCGGGGCAAGCGGCTGAAGATCCTCACGTGGGGCGGGTTGGCGGCGGTGGTCGTCGCGTTCGCCGGCTGGCCGATCCAGTCCGCCTACCGCGGCTACGTGCGGCTCGCCACCGGCCAGGGCGGGGCGGCGATCATCCACGTGATGTTCCTGCTGATCGTGGCGTTCGGGCTGGCGCAGTTCCTCCGACGAACCCGCCCCCGCCTCGCGCTCGGCCTGGTGGTCGGCGGCCTGGGCGCGGTGATCGCCACGCAGTCGCGCGGCGCGATCCTCAACATCGGCGCCTGGCTGGCGCTCGTCGCCGTCGGCTGGCTGGTGCGCAACCCCAAGGACGCCCGTCGCCTCTGGCCACTCGGGGCGGCGGTGGCGGCGGGGTTGGCCGTCGTCTCGTTCCTGCCGGGGCTGGAGCGGATGTTGTCGTTCGAGGAGCCGAAGCGGGCGGAGAACCTCGAGACCGCGCTCACCATCTGGTCCTCCGACGCCCCGACGGCGATCCTCGGCACCGGCCCGGGCCAGGTGTGGCCGTGGTGGGCGTACGAGAGCGGGCTGTACCCGATGCCGGGCGAATACTGGTCGTTCGTGAGCCACCCGGAGGGCGACCTGCTGCTGACCCCGCATTCGACGCCGCTGGCGATGCTGGTGGAGCTGGGGCTGCCGGGCGCGCTGCTCGGGCTGGTGATGGGCGTGTGCCTGGCGGTGGGCTGGTGGCGGTCGAGGACGACGTTGCCGCGCTTGGTGGTGGCGAGCGCGACGCTGGCGTGCCTCGTCGCCTTCCTGGTGGACACCTATCTGGTGCGGAACTTCGGCATCAGCATGTGGTGGTGGGCGTCGGTCGCGCTGGTGTCGACGTGGGACGACGAGCCGGTCGCCGCCCCAAAAACCAGCGAACTTTAACCCGAAGCGCCCGTGTCCCACGAAATTCGTCTGAAGCGGCACTGAGAACGGCTAACATGAGGCTATGATCCTCCTGAGCTTCACCGTCCGGAACCACAAGAGCATCCGTGACGAGCTCACTCTGGACTTCACCCGACCGTCACTTCGCACGTTGCAGCCAAAGCAGGGCGATTCGTGGCGCAAGCACGTCTACCCCCTCGCCGGCATCTTCGGCGCGAACGCGACGGGAAAATCTGCGGTCTTGGATGCACTCCTCTACACGTTCAGCGCGATCCGCCATTCCGCCACTTCGTGGCAGGCCGAACGACACATGATGCGAGCCCCGTTCGTACTCGACGAGGCCAGCGCCCAAGCCACGAGCATGTACGAGTTGGATTTCGTCTCCGGCGGCCGTCGGCATCTGTACGGATTCGAGGTCGACGCCACGGGAGTTTCGCGTGAGTGGCTGCGCGATGTGCCGTCCACCCGCTGGCGCACCCTGATCGAACGAGACCGAGGCGACGACACCCTCAAGCTGCATGCGTCCGTTCGCACCATGGGTGACGTTACGCAGCGCGAACTCGTCCTGAGCCGAGCCCTCCTGCTGGACCACCCACAGCTCGCTCCTGTCGCGCGTGATCTCGAGACATCATTCGATCTCGTCTCCGTGAAGGACGTCCATCGCGAGCGCCGCCTCGATTCCATCGCCGACGCTCTGATGGAGGGAAGTATCACATTCGACGACATCGTGACCCTCCTACAGATTGCCGATATCGGCATCGAGGACGTCACGGTGCAGGAGGAGGACCTACCGAAGAAGTTCCGGGAAGCCTTGCGTGAGTTTCGCCGCAAGCTCATGTCCCCCGACGACGCGACGCCGGACGTAGAATCCGACCACAAGGGCCACAGCAAGGATGAACTTGGGGATGAGGAATCCGACGCCGTCGTCCGCAGTCTCCTGTTCCGGCACCGAGGCTCCCCCTCGGACGGGCCCGGCTTCCACATCGGAGACGAGAGCGACGGCACCATCGCCTGGCTCGCGCTCATGGTGCCGGCGCTGGAGATCCTGCGCAATGGCGGCCTCTACTGCGCCGACGAAATCGACTCCAGCCTGCACCCGCACCTGCTCGACGTCATCCTCGGGATCTTCGCCGACGTGGCCCTGAACCCCAAAGGCGCCCAGCTGCTCTTCACCAGCCATGACACCTACATCCTGTCACCACTGGGCGACATCGAGCTCGAGCCGGAGCAAGTGTGGTTCACGGACAAGACCGTCGACGGAGTGACCGAGCTCACCTGCCTCGCGGAGTTTCCTCGTCACCGTGATGCGAACGTCGCGCGCCGCTACCTCCTTGGGCGCTATGGGGGCACACCGCGGCTGGCGCCGAGTTCGTTAGCTGCCCTCCTTCAAGTGAAGGATTCTTGACGTGGTTCGACGGAGACGGTCTCGCCGTAGCCTGCGCCCCGAACGTCGACGCCTACTCGTCGTGACGGAGGGGCAGGCGACCGAGCCGCAATACGTCGAGCGGCTGAACCAGCATCTACGCGATGGGCCGCTGACGGTCTCCGTGAGGACCGTGGGGGTCGGTAAGGACCCCCGTCTCGTCGTGAAGAAGTGCGTCGAGGAGCGGGACCGTGCGGCGAAGGCCGGAAAGTCCTTCGACCACTGCGTCTGCCTCGTGGACGTGGACCAGCACACGACTCTCGCTGAAGCAATCACGACGGCAGCCGTTGAAGGCATCGACGTGATCGTTTCCAGATTGAAGTTCGAGGTGTGGTTGCTGTGGCACGCCTCCGAGTCAGGCGCGTCGAACACCTCCAGACAACTCGACGAGCTGATGTCCAAGCATCAGCTCCTCACCAATTCGAAGCACCTCTCACCGCATTTCCCCGTGGCGAACGTGGATGCGGCGACACGAAGGGCCTTCGCGGCTGATGCAGAGTTGGCTCCGGGGAGGATAGGACCAGATCCGTCGTCGGCGATGCCGATCTTGGTGGAGATGATGCGGGGTAAATGAAGCTGGTGGTGGGCCTCGATCGCGCTGGTGTCAACGTGGGCCGGCCACGGGAGCGCTCAAAGCTCCTCGACGGCGCACGGGTGGCCCCTGGGTCGGCGTAGAACTCGTACTCCTGCTCGGGCGTCGTCTTTGTACTCATCGGGCCCTCCTTGCGGTCTGCGCTTGCGCCCGGACGCGTGGGCGCCCTCTCGAGACCGCGGCAAACTTCAAAATCCGCCACGCGTTGCCGCACCTCAGGGCAGTAAACCTTTGCCAACAGAACGAGCGGAGAGTTATGCGGCTCTTCACAAACGAGGGTGTAGTTGGGGTCTGAAGCCGCCGGCTTCGAGGAGACTTCGGGCGACGTAGTGAGTGAGATTTCGGAAGCCCA
>JAAYZP010000159.1 GCA_012514785.1 Propionibacterium sp.
ACACCAACATCGCCTGGCTGCACGAGAACAAGATCTCCATCTGGGACGAGTGGGCCGACGCCGACGGCGACCTCGGGCCCGTCTACGGCTACCAGTGGCGCAGCTGGCCCACGCCGTCGGGGGAGAAGGTGGACCAGATCGCGAAGGTGATCGACTCCATCAAGCACAACCCCGATTCGCGACGCCACATCGTCTCCGCCTGGAACGTGGCGCAAGTCGACGACATGGCCCTGCCCCCGTGCCACACGATGTTCCAGTTCTACGTCGCGAACGGGCGCCTCTCCGCGCAGCTCTACCAGCGCTCCGCGGACGTGTTCCTGGGCGTGCCGTTCAACATCGCCAGCTACGCGCTGCTGATCCACATGGTGGCGCAGGTCACCGACCTGGAGCCGGGCGAGTTCGTGCACACCTTCGGGGACGCCCACATCTACTCGAACCACTTCGACCAGGTGGCCGAGCAGCGGGCCCGCGAGACTCGCGCGCTGCCCAGGCTCCGGCTCAACCCGGCGGTGCGCGAGATCGACCGGTTCGAGCTGGCCGACATCGAGGTGCTCGACTACGACCCGCACCCGGTGATCAGGGCGCCGATCGCCGTCTGAGCCCACCCGGGCGGGGTACGCTACGCCAATGAGTGACCTGCGTGCCTCGTTCGAGGAGCGCGACGCCTACCTCGACCAGCTCGCGAGGGCTTAGGCGGACGGGCGGCTCGACGACGAGGAATTTGCCCGACGCCGGGACATCGTGCTGTCCGCCACGATGCACGGCGAGATGCTCGCGCAGTTCGACGGCCTGCCCGCGCCACGCGTGCGGCACACACGCCCCGCCCGCGCGAGGGTGGCCCGCGCCGTACCGACGACGCCGCCGCCCGCCGAGCGGGAACCCACGCCGGGCATCGGTCGTCGCGCCGTGATCGTCGGGGGAGGGCTCGTCGCCGTGATCTTCGGCGGGCTCGTGCTGCAGGACATCGAACGGGACTCCATCGACGCTGACTTCGCGGTGACGGAAGCCGTCCCGGTGGAATGGCTGGAAGGCATCGACGTCGCGGAGCTGGACCGGGTGATCGCCGCGCTCCAGGACCGCGGCTTCACGCGCCTCGCGGAGTTCCACGCCGCTCCCAACGTCGTCCAGGGCGCGGCGACCGACCACCTGCGGCCGGAGTTGCTCGTCGCCTTCGAGAGCCTGGACGGCGGGACGTTGCTCAACCCTTGGCAGGAGGACAGCTTCGCCGGGGCCACCGTCGCCATCGACGAGTTCCGGCCAGTGCTGACCGGCGCGTTCGACGCCGCTGCCGAGCATTTCGAGGGAGAGGCCGGGGAGGTCATGCTCTGGTGGGACGAGGCGGAGCCGGTGGTCGTGGTGGTCCATGGGGACGAGCGCGGCATCCTCGGCCAGCTCGAGATGGGGCGCGACGGACTGGTCCGGTTGGAGCACCTCGACTGAGCGGGGCCGTCGTTTGGCACAATGGCTCGGTGTGAGCAACAACACTGGGATGAGGATCGTGGCCATCGCGGCCGTCGCGGACAACTGGGTGATCGGATCGGGCGACGACATGCTGTGGCACCTCCCGAACGACTTCAAGCGGTTCAAGGCCGTCACCACGGGCAACACGCTCATCTTCGGTCGCCGCACCCACGAGCAGATCGGGCGGGTGCTGCCCGACCGGAGGGTCATCGTCGTCACGCGCGACCCCGACTGGAGCGACGAGGGCGTCGAGGTGGCGCATTCGGTGGTGGAGGCGCTCGAGCTGGCGGCGCAGACGCCGGAGCAGATCTGCTACGTCGGTGGCGGCACCCAGATCTACGAGGCCGCCTGGCCCTACCTCACCGAGCTCGACATCACGCACGTCAAGCTCGCGCCCGAGGGGGAGGCGACGTTCCCGGTCATCACGCCGGAGGACTGGACCGAGATCGCCCGCGAGCAGCACGAGCAGTTCGACTTCGTCCAGTATCGGCCCACGCCACGGACGTGACGATCCTGCACCTCGACCTCGATGCGTTCTACGCCTCGGTCGAGCAACGTGACAAGCCCAGCCTGCGCGGCAAACCCGTGGTGGTGGGCGGCGGGGGGCCGCGCGGCGTCGTCGCGACGGCCTCGTACGAGGCGCGGGAGTTCGGCATCCGCTCCGCGATGTCCGGCTCGGAGGCCCGACGTCGCGCCCGCGGCAAGGCGGCTTTCCTCGGCGGCCGGTTCGCGGCCTACCGGGAGTCGTCGCAGATCGTCATGGCGCTGCTGCGCGAGATCTCGCCACTCGTGGAGCCGCTCAGCCTCGACGAAGCGTTCGTCGACCTCACGCCGGCGGGGTGGCCGGAGGCGGCGTTGGAGGAGCGGGTGCGGTGGCTGCGCGCCGAGCTCACCCGGCGCACGCTCGGGCTCACCGGCTCCGTGGGCGTCGGCTCGTCGAAGCTGATCGCCAAACTCGCCTCGGAGGCCGCCAAGCCGGACGGCTACCGGATCCTCGCGCCGCAGGAGGAGCTGGGCTTCCTCGCGCCGCTGCCGGTGCGCGCGATCCCCGGCGTGGGGCCGGCGACGGAGCAGCGGCTGGTCGCGATCGGCATGCACACCGTCGAGGACCTCCGCGGGGCGCAGCCGGGCGAACTCGAGCGGGAACTCGGGCGCGCGGCGGGGGCGTCGCTGGTGGAGTTGGCCCGGGGCGTCGACCGACGCGAGGTGAACCCGGACAGCGAGGCGAAGTCCATCTCCACCGAGGACACCTTCCAGGTGGACCTCACCAACCCCGCGCAGCTGCAGTCGATCCTCCGGCGGGACGCCGCCGCGGTCACCGGGCGGCTCGTGAAGCACGGCTTCTTCGCCCGCACCGTGACCGTCAAGGTGCGCTTCGCCGACTTCCAGACCATCACGCGCGCCGCCTCGCTCGGGGGCGCCACCGACGACGTCGAGGCCATCGCGGGCGCCGGGTCCAAGCTGCTGTCCGAGATCGACGTCAGCCCCGGCGTCCGGCTGCTCGGCATCGGGGTGAGCAACTTCGCCACGGCCGCCCAGGACCGCCTCTTCGGGGACGAGCCCGACGACTCGGGGCCAGTGGAGGCGGCGGAGTTCGCGCCCGAGGACAGCGCCACCGTGCGTGGGCGGGGCTACTTCACCGGCGCCGACGTCGAACACGACGAGCACGGCCGCGGCTGGGTGTGGGGCAGCGGGCTCGGCAGGGTCACCGTCCGCTTCGAGCACCGCGGCACCGGCCCGGGCCTGGTGCGCACCCTGGTACTCGACGACCCCGGGTTGCGCCTGGCGGAGCCCCTCCCCATCCCCGGGTAGGTTGGATCCCCATGGGTGAGCGCATGTTTGCGGCGGTGATGCCGCCGGAGGACCTGGTGGGGGAGCTCGACGAGCTGTTGGCCCCGCGCCGCGACCTCGACGCGCGCCTGCGCTGGACCAAGCCCGAGGGGTGGCACCTGACCACGGCGTTCATGGCGGACGTGCCCGACGTCGAGCGGCTCGAGGAGAGCCTGGAGCTCGCCACGTCGGCGGTGCCGCAGTTCACGATCCGCGTCGCCTCCGGGCTCGCGTTCCCGCATCCGGTGGCGGCCCGCATCCTCGCGCTGGGCGTCACCGACGGCGAGGAGGACCTCGGTGCGCTGTCGGAGCAGAGCAGGCACGCCGCCAGCCGGGCCGGGGCGGCGCCCGACGGGGCCCGCTTCGTCGGGCACCTCACGCTGGCGCGCAGCAACCGCGGCATCCAGGCGACGAAGTGGCTGGGCCTCCTGGATTCGTTCCCGGGGTGGAGCTTCACCGTCGCGGAGTTGGTGCTGGTCCAGTCGCACCGGGCGGGCACGCGCTACGACGAGGTCGCGCGTTTCCGGCTGGGGCGGAAGTTGCCATAGACTTGCGCGGCAAGCCGAAGTGGTGGAATTGGTAGACACGCAGGATTTAGGTTCCTGTGCCTTCGGGCGTGAGGGTTCAAGTCCCTTCTTCGGTACCCACGAGGCTTAGCCGTCAGGATTTGCACCACCGGTCGTGCAAATCCTGACGGCTAAGCAATTCCTCAGAGCAGCGAGATGTGCTGCGTCATCGTGTGGCTCTCGCCCGGCTGCAGGGTGACCGCGTCCTCGAGCGCGTTGGCCGCCTCGATACAGAGCATCCCCGGCCACTCGTCGTCGCCGAAGTCCGGCATCGCCGCCGATTTCGCCACCCACGGGTTCCACACGACCGTGTTCGTGGAGCCCGTCTTGCCGATCACGAGCTTGCGGCCGTGGGTGGGGTCGTAGACCAGGACGTCGTCGGTGCTCAGGTAGACGCGGTCCGTCTCCGCCGTGATCTCGACGTCGCCCACCTGGGTGGCCCAGCCCCCGGCCACCTTGTCCAGGTACTTCGCGCCGGCCAGGCCCGTGACGCGCACGTGGCGCACGTCGCCCACGTTCAGGTAGGTGTGGACGGCCTCCTCGTAGGCGAAGGGCACATCGTCGGTGTTGGTCACGGTGAGCGCCACCTCGAACTGGCTGCCGAACGTGGCCTTGAGCCTGGCCGCGTACTTGTGCGGCCACCGCGGCTGCTCACCGGTGATCGTGTCGTCCAGGTGGTACTCGACGACGAGCGTGCCGTCGGTCTCGGTGGCGTCGATGAGCTTCCACGCGTGCAGGCGGGCGAAGCCGTGCCCGGGCTGGAGCTTGCCCTCGGGGCCGCCGCCGAACCACGGGAAGCAGACGGGCACGCCGCCGCGGATCGGCTGGCCGTCCTCGAACATGGACTGCTCGCTCATCCACAGCACGGGCGCGGTGCCTTCGGGCTGCCACGCCCAGATGTGCGCCCCGTGGTCGTAGATGCCGTAGTGGACGCCCTCGTTCGCGAGTTCGACGCCGTGCAGCGGATTGGTGGTGATCGTCATGGCCCATTCTCCTGGCAGTAGGTATCCAGAAATTTTAGTCCTGCCCTGTGCGCGTCATGCGGAAACCCCCGGTTGAGGGCGGATTGTGGGGTTCTCACAACGTCGCGCCGTGAAGTTGATTCATGCCGCCCCTTCTTCATGAGAAGCCATCAAAATTGGCGAGTGTCGGTTCGCGTTTGGGGCGAGTTGGTGGAAGATTCGGACGTTGTACAAGGAGGCCAGTTGTTTCGACGCATCGCCATCGTGAATCGCGGTGAAGCCGCCATGCGGCTCATCCACGCGGTCCGTGACCTCAACGCGGAAAATCTGTACGAGCACCCGATCACCACGATCGCGCTCTACACCGACGCGGAACGCACCGCCATGTTCGCTCGGGAGGCCGACGAGGCCTACCCGCTCGGCCCCGCCTCCGAACGTCCATACCTGAACCACCAGCTGCTGGCGGAGACGCTGCAGGAGGCCCGGGCAGACGCCGTCTGGGTCGGGTGGGGCTTCGTCGCCGAGGACGCCGCCTTCGTCGACCTCGTCGAGTCGCTCGGCATCACCTTCATCGGCCCCTCCGGCGACGCCATGCGCAAGCTGGGCGACAAGATCGGCTCCAAGCTGCTCGCGGAGGAGGTGGGCGTGCCGGTCGCGGCCTGGTCCCGCGGGGGCGTCGACACCCTCGACGACGCCCTCGCCGAGGCGGACCACATCGGCTACCCGCTCATGCTGAAGGCCTCCGCCGGCGGCGGGGGGCGCGGCATCCGTCGCGTCGACTCGGGCGCCCAGCTCACCGACGCCTACCAGCGCACCCGCGACGAGGCGGAGCGCGCCTTCGGCTCCGGCGTCGTCTTCCTCGAGCGGCTCGTCACCGGTGCCCGCCACATCGAGGTGCAGATCATCGCCGACTCCCACGGCACGGCCTGGGCGATCGGTGTGCGCGACTGTTCGGTCCAGCGCCGCAACCAGAAGGTCATCGAAGAGTCCGCCTCCCCGCTGCTCACGAAGGCGCAGGCCGACGAGGTCAAGGCCGCGGCCGAACGCCTCGCGCAGGCCGTCGGCTATGTCGGCGCCGGCACCGTCGAGTTCCTCTACCAGCCGGCCGAGCAGCTCTTCGCCTTCCTCGAGGTCAACACCCGACTCCAGGTGGAGCACCCCATCACCGAGGTCACGAACGACTTCGACGTCGTCAAGGCCCAGATCCGCGTCGCCGCCGGCGAGGCGCTGGAGGAGCGGCCCACCGAGTTCGGGCACGCCGTCGAGGCCCGGCTCAACGCCGAGGACGCCGACAACGGTTTCGCCGCGGCTCCGGGCACGGTGCGCCTGCTCGACCTGCCGCTCGGGCCGGGCATCCGGGTGGACACCGGCATCGGCCAGGGCGACGTGATCCCCCCGGACTACGACTCGATGGTGGCCAAGATCATCGCCTGGGGCCGCGACCGGCCCGAGGCGCTGGCCCGGCTGCGCACCGCGCTGCGGGAGACGACCGTCGTCATCGAGAACGGCACCACCACCAAGTCCTTCCTGCTGCGGCTGCTGGACCGCAAGGAGCTGGTCTCGGCCAGCGCCGACACCGGCTGGCTGGACCGCTCCGACGCCGGCTCGGCCGGCCAGCCCGGGCGAGCGGCCGCGGTGGCCCTCCTGGTGGCCGCGATCACCCGC
>JAAYZP010000160.1 GCA_012514785.1 Propionibacterium sp.
CCTGCGCGAGCGCGGGGGCGTCGTTCACGCCGTCGCCCACCATCGCCACGCGGCGCCCCTCGTCCTGGAGCTGCGCCACCTTGGCGGCCTTGTCCTCGGGGCGCACGCCGGCGAAGACGCGGTCGATGCCGAGCTCGGCCGCGACGTGTTCCGCCACCGCGGGCGCGTCGCCGGTGATCATGACGACGTCGACCCCGCGGGCGTGCAGCGCGTCCACCGCCTGGCGCGACTCCTCCCGGATCTCGTCCTCGAGCCGCAGCGCGCCGGCGACCTCGCCGTCGACGAGCACGTGCAGGATGATCGCGCCCGCCTCCCGCCACGGCTCCACCAGCGCGAGCTCGTCGAGACCCCGCTCCTTGAAGAGCCCGGGCCCGCCCACCTCGACGGTGTGCCCCTCCGCCCGCGCCCGCACCCCGACGGCGGGCGACGAGGTGAAGTCGGACGGCGCCAGCACGTCGAGGCCGCGCTCGTCGGCGGCGCGCGTGATGGCGCTCGCCAGCGGGTGCTCCGACGGACGCTCGGCTGCCGCGGCGAGCGCGAGCAGGCGGTCCTCGTCGACACCGTCTACGGGCGCCACGGCGCTCACGGCGGGCTCGCCCCGGGTGAGGGTGCCGGTCTTGTCGAACAGCACCGCGTCCACGGTGCGCATGCCCTCGAGCGCGAGGCGGTCCTTCACCAGCACGCCGGCGCTGGCCGCACGCTCGGTGGCGATGGAGACCACCAGCGGGATCGCCAGCCCGAGCGCGTGCGGACACGCGATCACGAGCACCGTGATGACGCGCACCACCGCCTGCTGCGGCTCCCCGACGATGCCCCACACCACCGCGGTGATCAGACCGGCGCCCAGCGCGAACCAGAACAGCCAGCCCGCGGCGCGGTCGGCCAACCGCTGGGCCCGCGACGTCGAGGACTGCGCGTCAGCCACCAGCTTGCGGATCCCGGCGAGCGCCGTCGCCTCCCCGATGGCGGTGACGCGTACACGGAGGCCGGAGTCGGTGGCGACCGTCCCGGCGACGACGTCCTCCCCCACGCCACGGTGCACCGGCCGCGACTCGCCCGTGATCATCGACTCGTCCAGCGAGGCGCTGCCGTCGACGATCTCCCCGTCGGCCGGCACGGTGGCGCCGGGGCGGACGATCACGATGTCGCCCTCCACGAGGTCGTCGGGCGCGACGGTGACGACGTCGTCGCCCTCGATGCGCTCGGCGGTGTCCGGCAGGAGGGCGGCCAGGGAGTCGAGCGCGGAGGTGGTCTGCTCCAGCGAACGCATCTCGATCCAGTGCCCGAGCAACATGATCACCACGAGCAGCGCGAGCTCCCACCAGAAGTCCAGCTCGGAGCTGAGCACCCCCAGCTGCGCGCCCCAGGACGCGACGAACGCGACGGTGATCGCCAATGCCACGAGCGTCATCATGCCGGGCTGGCGATCCCGCAACTCGTCGACGGCGCCCGTCAGGAACGGGCGCCCGCCCCAGACGTACATCACGGTGCCGAGCACCGCCGAGATCCAGGTGGTCCAGCCCTCGGTGGGCAGGGAGTAGCCGAGGAGGTCCGCGAACATCGCGTTGAACCCGACGACGGGCACGGCGATCGCCAGCATGATCCAGAAGAGTCGACGGTAGATGGCGACGTGCCCACTGTGGTCGTGGTGGGCGTGGTCGTGACCACCGTCGTGGTGGGCGTGGTCGTCGTGCTCGTGCTCGTGGACCGGGACGTGGCTCGCGTGATCGTGGTGACTCATACCCACCACTGTATACCCCTAGGGGGTATAGACAAAGGGGTACCCAAATGACGCCGCGAGTTTTACGATGGATTCCTCTGCAACTCACCCCTGGAGGAGCCATGGCTCACGGAGACATCACCCACATCGACATCCCGGTCACCGACCACGCCCGCGCGAAGCACTTCTACGGCGCGCTGTTCGGCTGGGACATCGTCGACTACCCCGGTTACGAGAACTACCCGATGTGGCGGGCACCCAACCAGATCAGCGGCGGCGGGCTTCCAGGCCGGGACATGGGCATGACCGAGGTCACGAGCTACGTCGAGGTGGACAGCATCGACGACGCGCTTGCCAAGGTGCGCGCGAACGGCGGCAGCGTCGTCCAGGAGAAGATGCCCATCACGGACACGAGCTGGTCCGCGGTCTTCGAGGATCCCGACGGCAACACCCTTGCCCTCTACGAGGGGGAGACCAGCGCGGACTGAGCGTCGAACGCCTGCGTGCGCGGGCCGGATGTGCCACAGTGATGCGCATGACTGTGGAACCCGGAGACGAATCCCGCCTGGAGGCGGCGTCCGGATGGCACAGCATCTGGCGGATGCAGTTCGTCGCCGAGGTCGAGGGGCATGAGTTCGTACTCGAGGCCGACGTGCTCGACTCCGGCGACCACAGCTACCTCTACCGCGACGGCATCCAGGTGGCGGTCGGCACGGGGCCGACGAGGTTCGCGCTGGCCGACCACCTCCCGGCCCCCGCGCGGGGGGAAGTGGCGTCGTCGGCGGTCATCGAGTCGAGGATCGGCTGGATCGGGATGCGCCGCGCGCACCTGCTCGACGGCGACGTCGAGCGCCCGCTCGCGCCGTTGCCCGGCACGTGGGAGGCCGGCCGTACACGCCGTCGACGTCGCTGGCCCGCGCTCGCGCCGGTGGTGACATCGCTGGTGCTGCTCGTGCTCGTGGCCGCGCTCGTGATCGAGGGCGCGCAGTCGCTCCAGTGGGTGACGCGCAGCGAGTGGTTCTCGGGGATCAGCGGCTGGCGCTTCCAGGCACCCTGGGACCTGCCGCTCACCGCGAACATCGTGATCACGCTCGTGGGAATCGCGGCGTTGGCGATCGGCGCCCTTCGGCTGCGGCGCACGTGGTTGCAGAGCGAGACTGATTCGGCGCCGAGCAGGTTGAAGCCGTGACCGTTTTCGGGGGGTTGAACGCACTTCAGCCCCCGAAACCGGGGTGGAAGTGCATTCAACTACCCGAAAACGGTCGCTAGATCCGGCGCACCTCGAGGCGGCGCGTCTCCCACTCGGGCAGCACCGGTACGATCTCGCCCCACGGCGGCGTCCAACTCCCCGACCGCTCCAACGTCAGCTCGACGACGTCGCCGCGGCTCACCATCACCCAGTCGATGCGGCAGTATCCGCCGTCGCGGTAGTCGTCGCTGACGCCGTCGTCGGCGTGCACGGAGCCGCTCGTCGTCGCGTCACCGGGGGCGGGGAACAGCAGCAGCTGGCGCACCGCGTCCTCCGTAGCCGTCTGCGATCCGTAGACCTCGCCGACGGGGACCGCCCCGCCGGCGCGCACCAGCACCGGCAGCCGGTCGAGCGGCGCGTCGAGGGTGTGGGTGCGGCCGGGCGCGAGCCAGGTGCCGTCCCCGCGG
Organism: Propionibacterium sp.; assembly: GCA_012514785.1. GTDB lineage: Bacteria > Actinomycetota > Actinomycetes > Propionibacteriales > Propionibacteriaceae > Arachnia. The sequence goes on from JAAYZP010000160.1 coordinate 3,377, forward strand.
TCGAACTCGTACCAGCCGAGCCCACCCTCGGGAAGGTAGACGTCCTTCTGCCGCTTCCCCTCGCTCACGACGGAAGCCACGAGCAGCTCGTCGCCCAGCAGGTAGTCGGTGTGCTCGTCCCAGGCGCGCTCGTCGTCGGGGAAGCCGTAGCTGAGCGGCTTCATCATGGGCTCGTGCGCCACGTGCGCGCGCCAGGACAGGTGCGCGAGGTACGGCATGAGGCGGTAGCGCAGGCGCATGGCGTCGCGGATCGTCGGGAGGTGCTCGGGGTACATCCAGGGCTCGTTGACGGTGCCGTCGTCGTGCCAGGAGTGGATGGTGAACCGGGGGTGCAGTGCGCCGTTCTGCACCCAGCGCACGAACAGCTCCGGCTCGGGCTTGAGACCCGCGAAGCCGCCGACGTCGTGGCCGACGTGGAACATGCCCGACATGCTCATGCCGAGCCCCATCAGGGTGTTGAAGTAGAGCGTCTTCCAGCTGCTGTAGTTGTCGCCGGACCAGGTCTCGGCGTAGCGCTGCACGCCGGGCATGCCGGAGCGCGTGATGAGGTATTGGCGCTTGCCGGGCGCGAACTCGCGCTGGGCGGTGGCGGAGGTCTGCACCATGAGCAGCGTGTGCAGGGGGCGGATGGCGAGCATCGGCATCTCTCGGCCGAAGCCGTGGCAGACGGCCCGCTCGCTCCAGACCTCGAACTCGTTGTTGTCGTTCCAGGTGGACTCGATGCCCTGCTCGAGGAGCTGCTCGCGGACGTTACTCCCCCACCACTCGATGGTGGCGGGGTTGGTGAAGTCGAGGTGGGAGCCCCAGTCGTCCCAGAACAGGGAGCGCTCGGGCGCGCCCTCGACCTGCACGAACGCTTCGCGCACCTCGTCGTAGCGGGGATGGTCGTGCAACAGCGCGGGCTTGATGTTGGCGGCGAGGTGGACGCCGGCGTCGGCGTAGGCGCGGCCGACGGCGGCGGGGTCGGGGAACTTGTCGCGGTTCCAGTTGAACACGTAGCGCTTGTCGCCGATCATCGTGTAACCGCTGGAAAGCTGGAAGAGGTCGACGGGGATGCCGTGCGCCTCGCACTCCTCGATGAAGCCCACCACCTGCTCAGCCGCGTTCGGCGCGTCGGTGTAGTGCATCGTCGAGCCGGAGTAGCCGAGGCTCCACGTGGGCGGGTAGGCGGTGCCGCCGATGAGGTCGACGAACGCTTGGGTGACCTTCTGGGGGTGGTCCTCGATCATCACCCAGTAGTCGATGTCGCCCGACTCGGCCACGAAGCTGCGGAAGGGCTGGTGGTAGTTGTCGCGCTCGCGGGCGACGTTGACGTGCGAATGCGCCATGTTGTCCCAGAAGACGCCGACGACGGCCCCGGCGTCGGTGCGCGTCATGAGGAACGGCCAGTGCTTGTAGAGGGGGTCGGTCTTGACGGCGTCGTAGCCCAGCGCGTCGAGCGCGCGGAACTCGTAGGAGCGGCCGGTGCGCTCCAGGGATCCGGCCTTCTCGCCGAGGCCCCAGCACCGGTCGCCGTCCAAGTGGGCGTGGAAGTGGCTGACCTTCCCCGACTTCGCGCCGACGCGGTACGCCCCGGTGGGGCGGTCGGCCAGCACGGTGACCCAGGCGTCGTCGTCGCGGACCTGCCACTCGAGCCGCAGCGGCTCGCTGCGCACGACGACGCGGGCCTCGTCGGTGGCGACGACCCACCCGCCTTCCGCCTCCTCGACGGTGACCCCGACCGGCTCGCGACCGCCGGGTGCGGTGCGCGGGGTGCCCTCGAACGGCACCTCGGCGCGCTCGCCGCCGCGCGCTTCTGGGGCGATGGACCAGGTGTTCTCCACGAGCGATGCGCCGTCGGTGACGATCCAGGCCCGGAAGAGCCGGGGCCCGTAGGCGGCGATCCGCAGACGGTGGCGGTCGTCGACCATCACGTCCACGTGCCGCTCGTCGGGGGTCAGGCTCGTCACGCGCATCAGATCCATGGGGCTTCCTCCACTATTTCGCTGCACTGCACACTATCGGCATGACCCCGCCCGTGGGCCTCAGCCCCGCGGCTGTTCCGCCAGCTCGAACAAGTCGCCGGGCTGACAGCCGAGCGCGTCGCACAACGCGATGAGGGTGGTGAAGCGGATCGCGCGGGCGCGGTCGTTCTTCAGCACGGAGAGGTTGACCAGTGAGATCCCGACGCGTTCGGCCAGCTCGGTGAGGGTGAGGCCGCGCTCGGCGGCCAGCTCCCCCACCCGGCAGTGCAGGCGGCTGAGATCCTCCTCGCCCATCAGACGAGACCTTCCGTCTCGTGGCGGAGCCTGGCGCCGACGTCGAACACCGCGGCGATGACACCGAGCACGACGATGAGCATCACCGGCCAGATGGTGATCCGCGAATAGGAGTGGAAGCCCTCGGGCAGCACGCCGTAGGCCAGGATGCTGGCGGCGCCGGGGAGCATCTCGCCCCCCACGGTCCAGACGACGATGCCGGCCGCAACGGCGATCAGCGCCGAGCGCATGCGTGGCAGGAACGCGTCGCCGCGTCGGGCGCAGCGCACGAGCCAGAGCACGGCGAACATGATCACCAGCATGCCGCCGGCGGTGCACAGGACGGTGGCGAGGTGGAGGAGGATCAGCACCCACGACGGGTCGCTGATCAGGACGGCGCCCTCGAAGGTGCCGTGGCCGGGGACGTCGGTGGACGCCTGGACGGGGACCTGGCCCTCGAAGAGCCAGGTGAGGCCCGCGCCGGCGGAGACGAGCGCGATGAGCACGCCCGCCCAGCCGAAGCCGGTGGCGACACCCAGTATCCGGCGGTCCCGGATCTCGAACGGTTCTGACATGACCACTCCTTATCGATTCTCGATAACAACGATAGTCGATAAGTTATCGAAATTCGATAAGCGCGTCAAGAGGTTTCGTCGAACTTTCTCCTCATCTATAGGGTGGCCGCATGCCCAGAGACTCCGCCGCCGCATGACGAGCGTTCCGTTCCGCCTCGGGCCGAAGGAGAAACGCGTCTTCATCGGCCTGTTCATCGGCATGTTCGTCGCCGCGATCAGCCAGACCATCGTCGGCCCCGCCATGCCCATCATCGTCACCGACCTCGGCGGCATGGACCACTACTCGTGGGTGGCCACCTCCGCGATGCTCGCCTCCGCCGTGATCGTGCCCGTCGTCGGCAAGCTCTCCGACCTCTACGGCCGGCGCACCTTCTACATCGCCGGGTTGCTCGTCTTCATGCTCGGCTCGCTGCTGAGCGCGCTCGCGCCCACGTTCTGGATCCTCGTCGCCGCGCGCACCGTGCAGGGCATCGGCATGGGCACGCTCATGCCCTTGTCCCAGACCATCCTGGGCGACATCGTGCCCGCCCGGCACCGCGGGAAATATCAGGGCTACATGGGCGTGGTGTTCGGGGTCACCTCCGTCGCCGGCCCGCTCGTCGGCGGCACCATCACCGACGCGTTCGGTTGGCGCTGGCTGTTCCTCGCCCCGCTCCCGCTCGGCCTCATCGCGCTGTTCGCGATCCTGCGCTTCATGCAGCTCGACCACAACCCGCGCGAGGCGAAGATCGACGTGCTGGGCGTGGTCGTGCTCACCCCGACGCTGGTCTCGCTGCTGCTGGCGCTCTCGTTCGGCGGCACGACGTACCCGTGGATGTCCTGGCAGATCCTCACGATGATCGCCGTCGGCATCGTCGGGCTCGCGGCGTTCATCGTCGTGGAGATGCGAGCCGAGGAGCCGCTCATGCCGCTCAGGCTCTTCCGCAACCGCGTGATCCTGTTCTCCTCGATCGCCGCGTTCGCGGTGTCGATGGTGATGTTCGGCGTCATCATCTACGTCCCCGTCTACGCCCAGGGCGTGCTGGGCGCCTCGGCCACCGTCTCCGGTCTGCTCATGCTGCCGTTCATGGCCGGCAACATCGGCTGCGGGCTGCTCGCCGGCTTCCTGATCAGCCGCACGGGCAGGTACAAGGGGATCATGCTGGTGGGCATGCTCATCATGGCCGGCGGCCTGGCGATGCTCACCCAGCTCGCGCCGTCGACGACGTACCTCTACCTCGAGGTGGCGCTCGGGCTGTTCGGCATCGGGCTGGGACTGATCTTCCAGCAGTACCTGCTCGTCACGCAGAACGCCGCACCCCGCCGGGACCTCGGCGTGGCGACGTCGCTCACCCAGTTCTTCCGCAACGTCGGCTCCACCATGGGCATCTCCCTGCTGGGCACGGTGATGACCAGCGGGCTCGCCGGCGCGATCCTGGCGCAGCTGTCGCCGGAGCTCGCCACCCAGTTCCGCGGCCAGGTCGACGACCTCGACGCCGGCTCGCTGCTCGACCCCGGGGTGACGGAGTCGCTGCCGCCGGAGGTCATCGTCGCGCTGCAGCAGGGGCTCTCGGACCAGCTGAACCTCGCGTTCGTCGCCGGCCTGCCGCTGGTGGGGATCGCGCTGGTGGCCACGCTCGCGATACCGAACAAGCCGCTACGGGAGACGCTCGGCGAGCGGCCCGACGTCTCGGCGGTGTCGGTACCCACCGACGGCGTGGTGCCCAGCCTGAAGCACGGCGAGGCGGGCGCTCGCACCCGGGAGCGCATCGTCGCGGCGAGGCTGCAGCTGATCGAGGCCCAGTCGCACAACGAGGATCGCACCTTGCTGCGGCGGGCGATCGTCGAGCTCGGCGGCGGCGACCTCGCCACCGGTCAGGCGCTACTCAGCCAGACCGCGCTCATGCTCTCCGACGACGACCCCCAGGTGGCGGCGGCGAAGGAGAAGTACGCGGCCGCACTCGCGACGTTCGCGAAGCAGCCGGGAGGCATCCTGAGCGACGGCGTGCGCCAGGAGCTCGCGGTCCGCGCGGCGGCGGCGAAGTCCCGCGAGGAGGTGCTGGGCGCGTTCGAGCCGGCGGTGGTGACGAACAACGAGGCGGTCAACGTCGCGGACCTGCACGAGGCCGTCGGCGACCTCGCCAGCGTGCTGGTGCTGGACCTCACCGCGCGCCCACCAGCCCCAGCAGTCACAGACTGATACATCGATCGAGACGCTCCTCGCTTCCCGGTCACCGATCAGATCTGGTTCTTGAACCGTCTGCGGTTGAAGAACCAGATCTGATCGCACCGCAGGCTGCCGTGGTCAGTCGAGCTGTGCGTCGTGGACGAGCAGCGCCACCTGCGTGCGGTTGGTGAACCCCAGCTTCGTCAGCACACGCGTGACCGTGGCCTTCACCGTCGCCACCGACTGGTAGAGCGTCCCTGCGATCTCGGCGTTCGAGAGCCCCCGGCCGATCTCGACCGCCACCTCCAACTCCTTCACCGACAGCGCCTCCAGGCCGGCTCGGGCGTCGTCGCGACGGCGGTCGCCCGAGTTGCTCGTCGCCGCCGCGATCACCGCGCCCAGCACCTTCGGCGACAGCGCCCGCTCCCCCGACGCCGCCGCTTCGAGCGCCGCCACCATCTCCGGCGGCGGCGTGTCCTTCAGCAGGAACCCATGCGCGCCGGCGCGCAGGGCCGCGATGACCAGGTCGTCGGTGTTGAACGTCGTCAACATGACCACCTTCGGCGGGTCCGTCAGCGCCAGCACCCGCTTCGTCGCGGTGATGCCGTCGACCTGCGGCATGCGGATGTCCATCAGCACCATGTCCGGGCGATGCTGCTCGACGAGGCCGACCGCCTCGGAGCCGTCCGAGCCCTCGGCCACGATCTCGAAGCGCGAACTCCCGCCGCCCAGGATCATGCCGAGCCCCGCGCGAACGAGAGCGTCGTCGTCGACGAGCACCACGCGGATCGGTTCAGCGGTCATGCCCGCACCCTACTGCCACGGCAACCACGCTTCGACGACGAACTCCCCGTCGCGCTCGCCCGCCGTCAGCCGCCCGCCGACGAACTCGACTCGTTCGGTGAGGCCGACGAGGCCGAGGCCCGCGCCCGGCGAATCCGGGGCGGAGAGGCTCAGCCGGTTCGTGAGCCTGAGCGTGAGCCCGGCGTCCTCGTCGCCGTCCAACTCGAGGCGCACGGCGGTGCCGGGGGCGTGCCGGGCCGCGTTGGTGAGCCCCTCGACGGCCACCCGGTACGCATGCCGGCCCACGGTCTCGGGCGGATCGGCCGCCAGTCGGCGCTCGACGTCGACGCTGCGCCCCGCGCGGCGGTGCTCGGCCACGAGCTCGTCCAGTGCGGCGAGCCCCGGCTGCGGCTTCGACGGCGCCCCCGTGGCGTCGTCGGTCTGCCGCAGCTGCCCGAGGATGCCGCGCAACTCGACGAGCGCGTCGTGCGAGCTCTGCCGGATCGTCGCCCCGGCGGCGCGGACCTCGTCGGGCGCGAGGTCGTCGCGGTACTCCAGCGCGCCGGCGTGCAGCGAGATGAGCGTGATCTTGTGCGCCAGCACGTCGTGCATCTCGCGGGCGATGCGGCTGCGCTCCTCGACCCGGGCGTTCTCCTGCGCGAGCTCCTGCGCCCGCTCGGCGGCGGCGAGGCGCTCCGCGACGGCCGCCTTCTCCCGGCGGCTCGATCCCAGGTAGGCACCGAAGGCCCCCACCGCTGCCGCGAAGAGGAACCCCATGACGAAGGCGCCGATCACCACCCCGATCTCCTCGCCGGCGAAGCTGAAGTCGCCGGTCTCGGGTGAGATCAGGGTCATCACCGCCGTGGTGAGCGCCACCAGCACGCCGGTGGCGACGATCGCCGGGGGCCGCGAGCGGATGGCGAGGCTCAGGTAGAGCCAGTAGGTGACCATTCCCAGGCCGGGCAGGAACACCATCGCGACGGCCACGACGACGGTCACGACGACGGGGTGGCGTCGGCGCCACAGCACGGCCGCGGCGACCGCAACGACGAGCGCGGCGGAGTTGAGGATCGCGGCGCCCGTGAGCCCCCGGGAGATCGTGGGCGAGATCCAGCCGACGAAGCTGAGCACCACGAGCGGCACGACGCGCCACGCCTCGCGTTTCCAGCTGATCCGGTCGGTCTCCACGACAGCCACCTTAGAGCTTCGACGTCGGCGGCAGGCAGCGTCGAAGGTCGACTTCTCACGCAACTTTGGATAGCCCGAACTCCAGACCTTCACCACTGGTAGCCGCCCGGGTGGCTCCGATCGGATGAAGCCATGATCGAAATCCAGAACCTCACCAAACGCTACGGCGACCTCACCGCCGTCGACGACGTCACCCTCACCGTCCAACCCGGCACCGTCTGCGGCTTCCTCGGCCCCAACGGCGCCGGCAAGTCCACCACCCTGCGCTGCCTCGTGGGGCTCGCGACGCCGACCTCCGGCACCGCGCACATCCACGGGCGCCCCTATCATCGGCTCGTCAATCCGGCTGTGCAGGTGGGGACCATGCTCGACGCCTCCGCCCTGCATCCGGGACGCACGGGGCTCGAGATCCTGACGCAGGGCGCCATCGCGCTGGGCGTCGAACGTGGCCGCGTAGCCGAAGTGCTCGACGTCGTGGGCCTCACCAAGAGGGAGGCGAAGCGCCGCGCCGGCAAGTACTCGCTCGGTATGCGCCAGCGGCTCGGCATCGGACACGCGCTCCTCGGCTCGCCGTCGGTGCTCATCCTCGACGAGCCCGCCAACGGCCTCGACCCCGCCGGCATCCGCTGGATGCGCACCCTCCTGCGCGACTTCGCCGAGCAGGGCGGCAGCGTCCTGCTCAGTTCGCACCTGCTGCACGAGGTGCAGCAGATCGCCGACACCCTCGCGATGATCGGCCACGGCCGCATCGTCGCCGCCGGCACCCTCGACGAACTCCTCGCCGCCGGTGAGGAGCTCGAGGATATGTTCCTCACCCGCACCGCCGCCACCTCCCGAGAAGGAGCCCTCTGATGCTCAAGCAGACCGCAACCAAGCCGCGCTTCGGCCGTATCGTCGCCGTCGAGTTCCGCAAGCTCGTCTCCACCGTGCCCCAGCGCATCCTGGCGCTGTCCGTCGTCGCCTCGGCGGTGCTCGTCGCGGTGGCGCTGCTGCTGGAGTACGAGGCGATCTTCGGCGGGCCCGTGCACTGGCTCGTGATCAGCTTCATCGTGCGCATGCCCGCCCAATACCTGCTGCCGCCGCTGATCATCCTGCTCGTCACCACCGAATGGGGGACGCGGTCGGCGATGACGACGTTCACGCTCGTCCCGAGGCGGGGGCAGGTGGTGTGGGCCAAGGGCATCGTCGCGTTCGTCGCGTCGAGCGTGACCTGGCTCATCACCTCCGGCGTGGCCATCGGCGCCAACGCCGTCGCCTTCCAGCAGCTCGATTACCCGACGGCGGAGCTCTGGGTACCGGCCTCAGACGTCGGCAAGGACTACCTGGGGTTCATGATCCTCATGGCCAGCGCGTTCGCCATCGCGTTGCTGATCCACAACACGGCCGCGGCTATCGCCGTCGTGCTCGTGGTGCCGATCGTCACCC
>JAAYZP010000161.1 GCA_012514785.1 Propionibacterium sp.
CGCGGTGTCGGTCATGGCTGGCCTTTCTTCGATGTGATCGCTCCAGATTAGTTCAGGTAGATCGGCCCGCCGGGGCCGACCGGCCAACCAAGCAGGTACCAGACGATCATCAGGAGCGTCCAGCCGATGCCCATCGCGAGCGAGTACGGCACCAGCGCGGAGATGAAGGTGCCGATGCCGATCTTCTTGTCGTAGCGCTGCGCGTAGCTGAGCACGAGGGCGAAGTACGGGAACATCGGGGTGATCGGGTTCGTGATGCCGTCGCCGATGCGGTAGATCATCTGCGTGAATGCGGGGTGGTAGCCCAGCAGCATCATCATCGGCACGAAGATCGGGGCCAGGATGGCCCACTTCGCGGAGGCGGAGCCGATGAAGAGGTTGATGAACGACGAGATCAGGATGATCCCGATGATGATCACGATGCCGCTCTGGCCCTCGAGCAGCTCGGCTCCCTTGATCGCGATGATCGTGCCGAGGTTGGACCAGCCGAAGTAGGCGAGCATCTGCGCTGCGAAGAACACGATGACGATGAAGTTCGCCATCGAGCCCATCGACTCGACCATCATGCGCGAGATGTCGGCGGACCCCTTGATGGTGCCGGCGACGAGGCCGTAGACGAGACCCGGGATGAAGAACCAGATGGCGAGGACCAGGCCCACGCCGTTCATCAGCGGCGAGTCGTTGACGATGCTGCCGGTCTCGGCGTTGCGCAGGAAACTGTTCTCCGGGATCACGAGGACCACGAGCAGGAGGGTCACGATGCCGACCGAGATGTTGGCCCACAGCAGGCCCTTGCGCTGCTGCGGCTCGATCGCGATGATCTCGCTGCCCATCTCGGGGTTGTCGTAGGTGCCGAGGCGCGGCACGGTGACGCGGCTCGTGATCACCCAGATGATCGGCAGCAGGATCACGACGGAGGCGGCGATGAAGTACCAGTTCATGGCGACGTTGGTCTGGATGTCCGGGTCGATCAGCTCGGCGGCGGGCTGCGTGAAGACCTGGACCAGCGCGTCGGACATGCCGAGGATGAAGTTGGCCGCGAAGCCGCCGACGGAGGCGGCGTAGGCGAGCGCGATACCGGCGATCGGGTGCCAGCCCATCTTGATGAAGATCATCGCCGCGAGCGGCGGCAGGACGATCGGGGCGGCGTCGCCGGCGACGTTGCCCAGCAGGCCGATGAAGGCGATGGCGGGGATGATGAGGACCTTCGGCGCCTTGGTGACGGCCGACTGCAGCATGACCTCGAACCAACCCGAGCGCTCCGCTAGTCCGATGCCGAGCATCACGACGAGCACCATGCCGAGGGCCGGGAACGTGCCGAAGTTGCGAGCGGCCTCGCTGAAGATGCGGCCGATGTTCTCGCCGTTGAGCAGGTTGACGGCCTCGATGACCTCACCGGTGGCCGGGTGGGTGGCCTGGGCGCCGGCGGCGGATGCGATGGCGGAGGCGACGAGGATCAGCGCACAGAGGCCGACGAAGATCATGATCGGGTCGGGGAGTTTGTTGCCCGTCCACTCGATCATGTCGAGGAAGCGGGTGAGTAGACCCTTGCGCTTCTTCTGCTTCTTCTCCGGCTGCTCGGTTGCAGTGTGTTCGCTCATAGGGGCGGCTCCTTGCGGACGGGATCGCGCGACGCTACATCTGGCCACGCTGCTTCAGGACAAGAGCACTCTAACCACAGAGCACGCCACTACGCATTTCGCTGTCCGCAGAGTGTCCAGCCCCTGCTCAGCCGCGCGGTGCCAGCAGCCAGTTGGCCATGTCCTCGATCATCTGCTCGTCGACGGTGGCGGGCTCGTTCATGTCGTCCAGCGCGGAGCCTCCCTGCGACTCCCGGAAGAAGTGCGTGAGCCCCGGGTAGCTGCGGAACTCGACGTCGTCCTCACCCTCCAGCGCCGCCTCCCACGCGCGGAAGTCGGCCTCCAGGTACACCTGCTGGTCCGCCTCACCGTGCAGGAACAACAGCGGCACCTCCAACGCCTGCGCGGTGCCGACCGGGTCGAGGCGGTTCAGGCTCACCACGTATGGCGCGCCCATCGACTGCCGGAGCGTGACGGGCACCTCACCCTCGGGGTCGTCGAGCGCCTTGGCCTCGTCCATGGCCTCCCGCACCAGGTCCAGTTGGGCGGCCTGCTGCTCCTCGGTGATCCCCGAGGCGGCGAGCGCGTCGGCCTGCTGGTCGACGATGATGTCGAACAGGGAGCGCGGTGATCCGGCCAGCGAGATCCCGCCCGCCGCTTCCGGGTTGCGCGCCAACACCTCCGGCAGCACCATCCCGCCCTGGCTGTGGCCGACGACGAACAGCAGATGCCCGTCGAGGTCGGGGTGCGAGGCGAGGAGGTCGAGGGCGGATGCGGCGTCGTCGAGGTATTCGTCGTCGACGGTGAACGTCGCGGGATCGTAGGAGCCCTGCGCGGCGAACGTGCGCTTGTCGAAGCGGAGGCTGCTGATGCCGTGGTCGGCCAGGCCGTGGGCGAGGTCGCGGAGGATGGCGTTGCCGGCCGTCCCGATGGTGCTGTCGCGGTCGTGCGGGCCGGAGCCCCAGAGCAGCACGACGGCGACCGGCTCGGCCTCGCCGGACGGCTGCGTGAGCGTGCCGGGGAGCTCGTGGGCGCCGACGCTCACCTCCTCGTCGACGACGTCCGCCTCCGGCGTCGGGGGCGGAGTCGGGGATGCGGGAGCGCTCGGCTCGGGGCTGGACGTCGGCTCCGGGGTGCCGGCGATGCACCCGCTCAGCAGCACCAGCGGGGCGATGACAAGTGCACTGACGCGGCGGGAGAAGGATCGCATGACCCCAAACCTAGCCCCGCCCTGGGCCGCGGCTCAGCCGTCGATCGCGAAGCCGAAGTGCTTCGCGAAGGCAGGCAGGAGTCCGAGCGCCTGCGCCTCGGTGACGGTGGTGCCGCGCAACCCCTCGAGGTTGCTGACCGTGCCGATGCGCGCGTCCCGCAGGTCCACATCCGCGAGCCGGGCGTCGTCGACGGTGAGGGTGCCGACGGTGCAATCCTCGAACCGGACCCGCCTCGCCGTCGCGGAGCTGATGTCGAGGTCCCCGAACTGGCAGTGACGGAACGTCACGTCGTCGAGCTTCGAGCCGCGGAGGTTCAGCCAGTCGATCTTGCAGGCGTCGAACAGCACGGACTGCAGCGTCGACTCGTACATCTCGATCACGCCGAGCCGCGACGACGCCACCTCCACCTCGCGCAGCGTCGAGCGCGCGGCCTTCAGGACGGTGGCGGCGAGGTCGGCGACCCGGGTGCTGATCAGCCGCGCCCCGGAGGATCGCGTCGTCGGCGTGGAGGCCGGTCAGCTCGCACTCGATGAACTGCGCCCCGGCGAGGTTGCGGCCCCCGACGTCGAGACCGACGAGGCGGGCGCTCTCGTGCTCGTCCGTCTCCAGCAGCTCCGCCAGGCCCGCGTCGTCGAGCTCGGGGAGGCGCAGTTCGGGCAGGCGCGGCGCGGCGGGGGTCATCGTCGGATCGCCTCGTAGGCCTCCGCCAGTGCGCGGGCGGAGAGGTCGACGACGTCCTTCCACGCCAGCGACGACTCGTCGGCCGGGTCCGAGACGTGCTTGATCATCACGAGTTCGACGCCGAGCTCCCGGCAGGCGTGCGCGATCGCGAAGCCCTCCATGTCCACCAGCCG
>JAAYZP010000162.1 GCA_012514785.1 Propionibacterium sp.
AACGAGCTTGCCGTCCTGGTTCCATACCTGGGTCATGCCGAGCTTGGTGCCCAGCATCCCCTTCGAAATCTTTTCGTTAATGTTTGCCATGGTTATCGACCTCAGAGCTTGATCTCGATAGCAACATCGGCAGGCAAGTCAAGGCGCATCAGCGAGTCAACGGCCTTAGGCGTCGGGTCGATGATGTCAATAAGACGCTTGTGCGTGCGCATTTCAAAGTGCTCGCGGCTGTCCTTGTACTTATGGGGCGAACGGATGACACAGAACACGTTCTTCTCGGTGGGCAGCGGCACGGGGCCAGCTACCTTGGCACCGGTGCGAGTCACAGTATCGACGATCTTGCGCGCCGAGCTGTCGATGACCTAGTGGTCATACGCCCGCAGCCGGATGCGGATCTTTTGTCCCGCCACAGTTGTTCCTTCTTCTCGTCCCTATTCAACTGGAGTCCCAGCAGGGGTAAAACCCCTTGTCGCCCCGTATCCCGCGGACGGGTGTGTCGCGACTTTTGGCCCGGCTTGGAGCCGCCTCTCGACTTTCCGAGAGGCCATCCAAACACTGGTTATGTCTCGACCTCAACTGCGGTGACCATCGACGAACATGCCAACAGCGCCCCGCGGAGCAACCTGACTATCTTGGCACGAACCTTTGCCCAAACCAAATCCGTTGACCGGAAGCGGCTCGGGCGACTCGCGCCTCGGCCCACTGTACCCGCGGGCCCGAGGGACCGTCGAATCCGCCGGCCAGCGCCGACCCGGAAGACGGTGGGAGGAACGACACCGTAGTCGGTGTCGTTCCTCCCAGCTTGTGCGCCTCGTCGGGCTCAGGCGCTCTTGGCCAGCGCGACGGCGGCGTCCTCCACCGTCGACTGCGAGGCGTCGCCCCCGACGAAGAAGCCTGCCCGATCCTCGTAGACGATGGCGCACGAGGTGCCGTACTGGGACGCGGTCACGCAGTGCACGCCCCGTGCGGGGTTGGTCTCCTCGACGTCGACCTCGGGCATCTCGTCGAAGACCTGGAGGTCGTCAGCGTCGTCGATCTCCTCGTCGCCGGGTGCGTCGAACTCGATCACGGTGAGCGAGGAGCCGCCCTTTTCGTAGAGGGACATGCCGAACAGCGACTCGCCCTGGCTCCATCCGTCGAACTCGCCCGGAAGCGCCGGGCGGGTCTCACCCGCGTACTTCCCGCCGCCCAGCGTGAGCGCCAGCACCAGTGCGACGGCTACCACCGCCACCACCCCGCCGACGATCGCGATCCACTTCCCGCGGTTGGACTTCGGCGCCTGCGGCGGCATCGCGTACTGCTGCGGGGGCGCGCCCCACGGGTTCGGGTTCTGGTTCGGGCTCGGGGGCTGCGCGCCCCACTGGCCCTGCTGCGGCGGCGGGCCACCCCAGCCGGGGTTCGACGTCGGCGGTTGGCCCCACTGCTGCTGCGGCTGCTGCGGCGGCCGGCCGCTCCCCCACTGCTGCTGTCCCTGCTGCCACTGGGGGCCCCACGGCCCCTGCTGCCCCGGCGGATACGTCATGCAAACCCTCTCGACGCAGCCAGTATCTCGCCCCGGTCCGCCACACGCCAGTGAGTGTCCAAGCCTACGGATCTCGGCTAGCGTGGAATTAAGACAAGCCACGAGGAGCGAAAATGACCGAAGCGCGTCGTCGACCTGACCGCCCGAAGACCCTGCTGACCGTGCGCGGCCGCGAGTGGATCAACCCCGCGATGGCGCGGCTCACCTTCGACGCCCCCGGCTTCACCCCCACCGAGTTCACCGACGCGTACGTCAAGCTGATCTTCGACGACGAGGGCCCCGTCCTCGAGGACCTGCCGGAGCGGCCCACGACGCGCACCTACACCGTCCGCTCGCACGACCCCGCCACGGAACGGCTCGTGCTCGACTTCGTCATTCACGGCGACGCAGGGCTCGCCGCACCCTGGGCGGCCCGCTGCGAGCCGGGCGACCAAGTGCTGGCCCAGGGGCCCGGCGGCAAGTGGGGCCCCGCCCCGGAGGCGGACTTCCTCCTCCTCGTCGGCGACGAGTCCTCCGTCCCCGCGATCGAGGGCGCACTCGAACGCCTCGACGACGACGCCCGCGGCCTCGTGATCCTCGACCTCCACGAGCACGCGTTCGACCTCACCGCGCCGGCCGGCATCGAGATCCGACAGCTCGTGCGCGGCGACGGCCCCTACCGGGAGGAGCGGCTGGCCGAGGAAGTCGCGACGCTGCCGCTCGCCGAGTTCGGCGACGTGCAGGTCTTCGCCCACGGAGAGCGGGGCGCGATGAAGGCGCTGCGCCCCATCTTCCGGGAGCTCGGCCTGAGCCCCGAGCGACTCTCGATCTCCGGCTACTGGGCGCTCGGCCGCGTCGAGGACGAGTTCCAGGCGGAGAAGCGCACGGAGATCGGCAAGATCTAGCTCTCGGACGGCTCCGGCTGCGGGAGGTCGGCGTCGGTCCAGTTGCAGCGGTGCTCCAGCGCACCCACCAGCCACTCGGGATGGTCGGGCCGGAACGCCTCCAGGTTCCAGCTTTCCTTGCGCGGCGCGCCGAGCACGTGGCAGTCGAACTGTTGCTGCAACGTCGGCAGCTCCGCCAGGGCCGGCTCCATCGCGACGGCCTGCTCCCACCCCTTCTCCTCCACCAGTTCGCGGGCGCCCGGCGTGCCGAGCCCGCCGCCGAGCACCGTGTGCCCGAACGCGGTGCGCGTGACGAAGTAGCGGGGCTCCCCCTGCTCCTCGCCGACGGTGACGTCGGCGATCATGTCGCGCCCCACCCACAGCTCGACGACGACCTCGCCGCTGTGCCGCTCCTCCGGCGTCACGAGCAGCACGAGCGCGCTGTCGATCACCCGCATCTCGACCGGTACCGGCTGCGCGTCGACGTCGAGGGCCGTGGGCAGCGGCACGCCGGCCAGTTTCTGGCCTGTGCGGCTCGCGATCACCGCCATCCCGCCGTTGACCACGGTGTCGACGGTGCTGGGCGTGATGTGCAGCTCCAGCCGCGTCGCCGACTCCCCCGCAGGCACCGCGATGCGGAACAGCACCGAGCCGTCGTCGTTCGACGCCGCCTCGACGCCGCTCGTCGGCTCCGCGGTGATGCCGGTGCCGTCGATCTGCACGGCGCCGATCAGCATGGCACTGACGGACGGCGTCGACGTAGGTGTGGGGCTGGGCGACCCGGTGGGGCTGGGCGGGGGCACCGCCGTCGACGTCGCGGTGGGCGAGGGCGTGGCGGACGGGGTGGGCGTCGTCGGGGCGGGTGCGGGTGAGCAGGCGGCCAACAGCAACGCGAGCGCGAGCAAGGCTGTGCGCACGGTGACCTCCCATCGACGCGGTAGGGCCCCAGTTTCCCCCATGGTGAACGCCAAGGGAAACAGCACCGCGGCGCGCCCACGAAGTTGTAGGCTCAACCACATGGACAACGACGAACACAGCACCCCGGGCGTCTACTCGTCGAAGGGCAAGGAGTTCCAGCGCGACTCCCGCTACATCGAGACCCGCATCGTCGCGGAGCCGCAGGAAGGCACCGACGACTACCCCGTCGAGCCCGGCCGCTACCGGCTGGTGGCCGCCATGGCCTGTCCCTGGGCCAACCGCACGATCATCGTGCGCGAACTCCTGGGCCTGGAGGACGTCATCTCGCTCGGCCGGCCGGGCCCCACGCATGACCAGGACTCCTGGACGTTCGACCTCGACGAGGGCGGCGTCGACCCTGTGCTGCAGATCCCGCGGATCAAGGACGCGTACGAGCAGCGCTTCCCCGGCTACCCGCGCGGCATCACCGTGCCCGCGATCGTCGACGTCCCCACCGGCGAGGTGGTCACCAACGACTTCGCCCAGATGACGGAGGACCTCTTCTTCGAGTGGGAGGCGTTCCACAAGCCCGGCGCTCCCGACCTCTGGCCCGCCGGGCAGCGCGAGGAGATGGAGGAGGTGATGCGGCACGTCTACACCGAGGTCAACAACGGCGTCTACCGCTGCGGCTTCGCCGGCTCCCAGGAGGCCTACGACGCCGCCTACGAGCGGCTGTGGACCGCGATGGACTGGCTCGAGGAGCGCCTCGCCACCCGCCGCTACCTCATGGGCAACGCGATCACCGAGGCCGACATCCGGCTCTTCACGACGCTGGCGCGCTTCGACGCCGTCTACCACGGCCACTTCAAGTGCAACCGCAACAAGCTCTCCGAGATGCCCAACCTCTGGGGCTACGCCCGCGACCTCTTCCAGACCCCCGGTTTCGGCAACAACACCGACTTCGACCAGATCAAGGCGCACTATTACATCGTGCACACCGACCTGAACCCGCTCAGCATCGTCCCCGGCGGCCCCGACCTCTCCGGTTGGCACAGCCCGCACGGTCGGGGCTGACCCCGGGCACGCCGTGGACCAGCCACCACCCCTGGACCCCGATCCGCTGCCGTTCACCCGCCCCGCGCGCGGGGTGAGCGGCAACGTCGCCGTCGCCTATGCCGACGGCGTGACCGCCCTGCTGCAGATCTCGCCCGGGCGCGAGGGCATCCACGTGAAGGGCTACTCCCCCACCAGCGTGGACCCGATCACCCTGAGCTCGATCCCGCTGGAGAGCGACCTCGGCGACGTCGCGCTCGCCTTCCGCGAGTCCCGCCCCCTCCGCGCGTTCCAGATGCCCGACGGCGTCGTCCGGTCGCACTTCGACGCGCGGTTCGCCGCCTGGCGGGCGGTGGCGTTCCTGTTCTTCGCGATGCTGGCGGTGGTCGGCTTCGTGTTCTTCCCCGACCCCACCTGGGGCGGGTTGATCGGCGGCGTCTCCGCGATCCTCGCCGCACTCTCGCTGGGCGCGCGACGCAAGCAGCTGCGCGCCATGACGTACGCGCTCGTCACCGACGAGGGCTCCTACCCGTTCGACCGCCTGCTCGACGACCGCCCGCTCGGCCGGCGCGCCGAGAAATCCGTCCAGCAGGTGAAGGAGGCCTACGGTGCGCTGGTGAGCGACGTGGTCTACCGGATCGAGTACCCCGCGCTGTTCGACCCGTCGACGCCGACGACGAAGGCCTTCACGTCCGCGCTGATCGAGTGGGACAACAACCAGGCCCACCTCTCCGGCTCCGAGCTCTCCACGCTCGCCGGGCGGATCGGGCTCGCGTTCGACGCGGCGAAGGCGCACGCGGAGACCGTCGGCATGACGCACCTGCCCGAGCACACCCGGGAGCGCGCGGAGCGGGCGGCGAAGGCGCTGCGGGTGGCGACGTCGAAGTCCACCGGCGCCGCCGAACGCAAGACCGCGATGGGGCGCGCCACCGCCATCCTGGAGGACCTCATGCTCCACTACCTGCCGCGCCCCCGCGAGGTGCTCTCGCTAGTGGAGGGCAGGCGGCCGCTGGCGCTGCCGGGACGGCGTAGTGTCGAGGCGGAGGCTCGCGCATGAAGTACCCCTACTGGCACCCGATCCCGGCGGGCACGCCCGTCGAGGACGTGACCGGGATGGCGATCCTCGCGATGTCGGGGGCCGACGACGACGCCGCGGTCTGCCGCTTCGAGATCTGGAGCCCGACGGAGGACGGGGAGCGGATGGCGCAGCTCACCTACGCACGCCTCGATCGCCCGCAGTCGGTGCACCGGCTCACCGGCTCGCTGGAGGGGCGGCTCGATTTCCGGCTGCGCTCCGTCGTCAGCGATCCGGTGATCGCCGTCGCGATCCCGGACTGGCAGGCGCGCCGGCACCTGCCGCTTGGCGCCTTCCACTGGGCGAGTCTGACCGTGATCACGCTCGTCGTGGCGCTGGTGGTGTTCATCATCGGCGGGCCGGTGGCCGGGTTCTTCGCGGTGCCGGCGGGCCTGTTGGCGGCGCTGGCGATGTATCCGATGATCCGGCCCCGCGGCGAGTTCGCGATCCGCACCACCGGCGACCTCCAACTCGACGAGCACAACCTCCTCGACTACGCCCGCGCCCGGCTCGACGGCGAGCGCCCCGAGATGCAGCGGCTGGAGGACCGGCGCGCCGCGATCGTCGCCCGCGTCGACGACCTCCGCGCCGAGCACATCGCGCTCCGGGAGGACATCGTCTTCCGCATCGATTTCCCGGCCATGTTCGACACCTCGGTGCCCACGACGGCCGAGTTCCAGACGTCGCTGGTGCGGTTCGACGACGTGGCCGCGGCCGGCGGCGTCGACGACCTGGAGCAGGCCGCCGCCGAGGTGGAGATCACGTACGCCACCGCGCGCCAGCACGCGGAGACCGTCGGCATCCGGCACCTGCCCGAGGACAAACGCGACGACGCCCGCCGCGCTTCCAAGGCCGCCCGGCTCGCGGCCCGGGCCTCCACCGAGGGCGAGCGGGTGGCGTCGCTCACGCAGACCAAGCGCATCCTCGACTCGCTGGGGCTGCACTACATGCCGGAGATCGGCGAGCCTCTGGCCATCGAGCGGTGACCCGAGGGGTCGGCGAGGGGTATCGTCGAAGGGGTGGAGCCCCAGGAGATTCCCCTCGACACGCCGGTCGGGCACCTCGACGGCCCCGTGCTCGTCGAGACCGAGGCCGGACGCACGCTCATCACCCGGAAGCAGGGTGAGCTCGAGCGGGAATTCACGCTGCACGCACACCTTCCCGACGGCCGCCGTCCCGCACTCGGCAGCGTGCCGGACACACACAGCCTCCGCGATGCGGCCGCGTCGCTCTCGGGGTCGAGGCCCCTGCGCGCCTTCCGCGTCCGGGGTGAGGTCCGGTCCAGGACCCGCGCCTGGCGGTGGTTCCTCACATTCGTCCCGATGGTGCTGGGGATCATCGTCGCGATCTTGGGCCTGTCATGGCAGTCGCTGGGGCTGTTTCGCTTCATGCTCCTGGCGGCCGGGGTCACCACCGTCGTGGTCGTGGCAGACAGCCTGAAGAAGTCGCAGCGCTACCGCCAGTGGCTGCTCCAGCACGAGGGCGAGAAGGTACGCTCGATCGACGTGCCGCTGCCGGACCTGCCGGAGGAGATCGAGGTCGACGACGTGAAGGTCGAGTACGGCCGCCTGCTCTCCGACATCGTCTACCGCATCGAGTACCCGGCGCTGTTCGATCCGCAGGAACCCACGACGAAGGCGTTCACGCTCGCGCTGCTGCAGTGGGACAACAACGACGGCGTGGTGGGTGACGACGAACGCCGCGAGCTCGCGCGTCGCGTGCGCACCACGTTCCAGGCGGCCCGCGCCAACGCCGAACGCCTCGGCATGCAGCACATCCCCGACGAGTCGCGCGAGCGGGCCACCACCGCCCTCGGTGCGGCCAGGCTCGCCACCGACGAGGGCTCCACGGACGCCGAGCGCGCGACGGCTCTGAGCCGCGCCATCGAGATCCTCGACCAGCTCGCCCTCTACTACCTCCCCACCGGCGCCCAGGCCCGCAAGGCCGTCACCGGCAGCGCGCCCCTCCAACTGCCCGGCCGGAAGGCGGCGGAATAGATGCACCAGGCCTGGCAGCCCGTCGACCTCGACGCCAAGTGGTTCGACTTCGCCCCCGGCACCGCGCTCCTGTACACCGACACCGACGCCGTCGTCCTGGAAGCCCGGCGAAGCGGCGCAACCGTGAGCGTGCGCATCCAGCGGCTCGACGGCGAACGCTTCACCCGGAAGATCCCCAGCGCCGTGTGGATGCGGGAGGAGGCCTACAAGCTCCTGGGTCCCGGGGTGCGTGCCGTGTCGCTGCCCGCGGTGATCTGGCACGAGGACGGGCTCTTCGCGCCGCGCAATCTGGTGGGCCTCCTCACCACCGCGGTGGTCATCACGCTGATGATCGGCCTCTTCCCGACCCCCGCGCTCAACTACTGGGCGTTCGTCATCGGCGGTGCTGCCGGCGTGTTCGTGCGCCGTCAATGGAAGA
>JAAYZP010000163.1 GCA_012514785.1 Propionibacterium sp.
CGAGCGCGAGCGAGTGGGGTCAGCAGGGTCAGGCCAGCGCGAACGAATGGCAGGCCGCCCAGCAGCAGGGTTCGGCCGGCGAATGGGGACAGCAGCAGCCGCAGCCGAGCGCCAGCGAGTGGGGACAGCAACAGCAGGGTTCCGCCGGTGACTGGGGACAGCAGCCCGTCGACCAGGGCGGCCAGCAGGGCGCCGACTGGGGACAGCAGGCAGCGGGCGGCGACTGGCCACAGGGTCAGAGCGCCAACGAGTGGGGCCAGCAGCAGGCCGACCAGACCCAGGCCGCGGCCCAGCACGGCTGGGACCCGCAGCAGCAACAGCAGGGTTGGGACCAGGCGCAGCAGCAGGGCTGGGACCCGCAACAGCAGCAGGGTTGGGACCAGGCCCAGCAGCAACAAGGCTGGGACCCGCAGCAACAGCAGCAGTGGAACCAGCAGCAGAGCGGCCAATGGCAGGGAGGCCCGGGGTACGCGGCCGGGGGCGCCGTGGCGCAGCAGCAGGCGTCCGGCGGCAGCGCGCTCAGCTTCGACTTCTCGCGGTTCTCGCTGCCGAAGTCGGCATCGCTCATCTACATCATCGGCATCATCGCCATCGGCGCCGCGTGGTTGTTCCGTTTCATCGGGCTGTTCACCGGTGACGTGCAGACGCCGTTCGGCACGATCGACACGGACCCGAGCGCGCTCGTGGTGGTCCAGACGCTCGTGGTCGGACTGTTGGAGGCCGCGTTCTACATCCTCATCCTCCGTGTGGGGCTGGAGGGTGTGATCGCGCTGATCCGGATCGCGGAGAAGAAGCCCTCCGCCCAGGACTGACTATCACAATCGCACCAGGATGATCCGGCGGGGTGCCCCCTCTTCGTGTGCAACATCCGGCTAGTGTTGGCTCCGCAGGAATTCTTGTGGAACGATCACACGAAATGGTGAGCCGGGAAGTCTGGTCGGCAAGACGCACTGTCGAGCCGAAAGATCTTCAATGACGAACACCCCCGCACAACTCCCAGGTACCTACCGCAAGTATTCGCGGGTCGAGGAGATCTTCACCACCTCGACGATGAGCGGCCTGCTCCTGCTCATCGCGGCCGCTCTCCCGCTCATCTTCGCCAACAGCGGCGGATCCCAGCTCTACTTCACCGTCCGCGACACGTTCATCGGCTTCGACTTCGGCTGGCTCAATCTGCGGCTCACCGTCGGGCAGTGGGCCGCGGACGGCCTGCTCGCCATCTTCTTCTTCATGGTGGGCCTCGAACTCAAGCGCCAGTTCACCATCGGTGACCTGAGTAGCCGCGGGCGAGCGCTCGTGCCCATGGCGGCCGCGTTCGGCGGCGTCGCCGTGCCGGCCATCATCTACACGGTCATCAACTGGAACGGCCCCGACGGCTCCACCGCGGGCTGGGCGATCCCGGCCGCCACCGACATCGCGTTCGCCGTCGCAGTGCTCGCGATCATCGGCAAGCACCTCCCCGTCGCGCTGCGCACGTTCCTCCTCACGCTCGCGGTCGTCGACGACCTCATCGCCATCACCATCATCGCGATCTTCTACACGGACAACCTCCAGCTCGGCTACCTCGCCGCCGCGATCGTCCCGATGGCGCTCTACTGGTTCCTCGCGACGCGCCGCGAGCACTGGTTCCAGAAGTCGTACCTCGCGGCCTGGGTCCTGCTGCTGCCGCTGGGCATCATCACCTGGGCGCTGTTCTACAACTCCGGCATCCACGCCACCGTCGCGGGCGTCGCACTGGCATTCCTGGTGCCCGTGCGCTCCAAGGTGGCGGAGCACAACCTGTCCGAGACGTTCGAGCACCGCTTCGACCCCATCTCGACGATGTTCGCCCTGCCCGTGTTTGCGTTCTTCAGCGCGGGCGTCGCCATCGGCGGCTGGGCCGGGCTCGTCGATTCCTGGACCTCGTCCGTCGCGCTCGGCATCATGTTCGGCCTCGTCGTCGGCAAGATCATCGGCATCACGGGCACCACCTGGCTGATCACCAGGCTCAAGGGCGCGGATCTCGATCCCGCCATCAAGTGGGTGGACCTCGCCGGCATGTCGGCTGTGGCTGGCATCGGCTTCACCGTTTCACTACTCATCGGTGAGCTCAGCTTCGCCACCGGCAGCCCGCTGCAGGACCATGCCAAGGTGGGCGTGCTGACCGCTTCCCTCATCGCCGCAGTCCTGGGCACGATCATGCTCACGCCGCGGAACCGCTACTACAAGCGGCTGGCGGAAGCAGCGGAGCAGCGCTGAGCCGGACCCGCTCTGGGAATCAGAACAGCAGCGCCAGCGCAGGCTCCGCGAGGATCGAGGCGACGTCGTGGAGGAATCGCGAGCCCTGCTCGCCATCGATGATGCGGTGGTCGAACGCGATCGCGAGCGTCGTCACCCACCTCGGCTCGACGCGCTCCTCCGCGCCCTCGCCCACCACCCACGGGCGACGCTGGATCGCGCCCATGCAGAAGATCGCCGACTCGTCCCCGTTGATGATGGGCGTGCCCGCGTCGATCCCGAAGACGCCGACGTTGGTGATGGTGAACGTGCCGCCGGTGTAGTCGGCCGGCTGCAGTTTGCCGTCCTTGGACACCTGCACGAGCTGGTTGATCGCCTGGGAGAGCTGCAGCAGCGAGAGGTTGCTGGCGCCCTTGATGTTGGGCACCATCAGCCCGCGCGGGGTTGCCGCGGCGATGCCGAGGTTCACGTCGCGGTAGTAGACGATCTCCTGGCGATCCTCGTCCCACGACGAGTTGAGCTCCGGATTGCGGGAGAGCGCGAGGCAGATCGCCTTCGCGTACACGAGCAGCGGGGAGATGCGCAGCCCGGTGAACTCGCGGCGCTGCTTCAGCGTCTCGACGAACTCCATCGTGCCGGACACGTCGACGGTGACCCATTCGGTGACGTGCACGTGTGTGTTGATGGAGCGCACCATGTTGTCCGCGGTCACCTTGCGCACGCCCTTGATCGGGACGCGACGCTCGGCCCGCCCCTCGAAGGGGTCGAACGTGTCACCCGTGAACCCAGTGCCGCCGCCGAAGCCCTGCGACGGGCCGAATCCGTGGCTGCCGGTGGAGGTGTAGGTCTGCTGCTGCTCCTGCTGGAAGCTGGACTGGTCGTTCATGACCCGGCCCTGCTTCGGCTCGGCCTCGAGCCGCTGGAAGGCGAGGGCTGCCTCGACGTCGCGGCGAGTGATCGTGTCGTCGGGGCCGGTGCCGACGACGGTGGCGAGGTCGACGCCGAGGTCGGCCGCGTACTTGCGCACCGGGGGCTTCGCCCGGGGGTCGGTGTCCTCCACGAACACGAGCGCGGATTCGCTCGGCGCGTCGCCCGCACCGGGGAGGGGGTCGCCGATCGCCTCGGCCTGCACGGGCTCGACGATGTGGATCTCCTCGGTGCCGTGCCCCGGTTCGCGCTGGTCGTACGCCGCCGTCATCGCGGCGTTCGCCGAGCGGTCGGCGGGTGGCGGCGTGCCGCGGCGTCGTCGTCGACGGCTGGGTTCCTCGGACGCCCCGTAGCCCACCAGGACGGGCTCGGGCTTATCCTCGGCGGCGGCGACACCATCGTCGATCTCGACGATCGCGGTGCCCACCTCCACCTCGGTGCCCTCGCTGACCAGCAGCCGCGTCACGGTGCCTGCGAACGGCGAGGGCAGCTCGACGATGGACTTGGCGGTCTCGATCTCCACGAGCACGTCGTTGATCTTGATCTCGTCGCCCTCGGCGACCCGCCAGGCGACGATCTCGGCCTCGGTGAGGCCCTCACCGACGTCGGGGAGGAGGAAAGTCTGCAACATGTTGGCTCCTTCGTGGCCTCAGTAGCCGAGCGACTGGTCGACGGCGTCCAGGATGCGGTCCACTGTAGGCAGGTAATGCTGCTCGATGCGGGCAGGCGGGTACGGCATGTCGTAGCCGGCCACGCGCTGCACCGGCGATTCCATCACGTAGAACAGCTCTTGGTGCAGGCGTGCCGCGATCTCGGAGCCCATGCCCAGCGAGACGGGGGCCTCGTGCACGACGACCGCCCGCTTCGTGCGCGACACGGAGTTCATCAGCGTGACCCAGTCGATGGGTGAGAGCGTGCGGAGGTCGACCACCTCCAGGCTCGTGCCCTCCTCCGCCGCGATGTCGGCGGCCTCGAGGCAGGTGGAGACGGTCGGGCCGTAGGCGATCAGCGTCGCGTCGGTGCCGTAACGGGTGATCGCCGCGGAGTGCAGGGGGGCCGGGCGCGACGTGACGTCCACCTCGCCCTTCGCCTGGTAGCGGCGCTTGGGCTCGAGGAAGATCACCGGGTCGTCCGACTGCGCGGACTGCTGGATCATCCAGTACGCGTCGTTGGGATTCGACGGCGTAACCACTTTGAGGCCCGGGGTGTGGGCGAAGTACGCCTCGGGGGATTCCGAGTGGTGCTCGATGGACCCGATGCCTCCGCCGAACGGGATGCGGACGACGACGGGCATCGGCACCCGGCCGCCGGTGCGCCCGTGGAAGCGGGAGAGTTGGGAGACGATCTGCGAGAACGCGGGGAAGACGAAGCCGTCGAACTGCATCTCCACGATGGAGCGGTAGCCGCGCATCGCGAGCCCGATCGCGGTGCCGACGATGCCCGACTCGGCCAGCGGGGAGTCGATCACGCGGTTATCGCCGAACTCGGCCTGCAGGCCCTCGGTGACTCGGAATACGCCCCCGAGCTTGCCGATGTCCTCGCCGGCCAGCAGCACCTTCGGGTCGGCCTGCAGCGCGCGCCGGAGCCCCTTGTTGAGGGCCTTGGCCATGGTCAGCTTCTCCATCACGCCTCCTCGAAGCTCGCCACGTACTCGGCGTGCTCGCGTCGTTGGGCCTCCAGCGGCACCGTGTTCTCCGCGTAGACGTTCTCGAACCACTCGTCCATCGTCACGTCGCGGAGCTCGTGCATGGCGGCGCGCGTGGTGGCGCCGAGGTCGTCGGCCTCCCGCTCGAGTTCGCGCAGGAACGCGTCGTCCATGGCGTCGGCGTCGCGCAGGTGGGTGACGAGGCGGTTGATCGGGTCGCGGCCGCGCCAGGCCTCCTCCTCGTCCGAGCGCCGGTATTTCGTCGGGTCGTCGGCGGTGGTGTGCGCGCCCATCCGGTAGGTGTAGGCCTCGATGAACGTCGGTCCCTCGCCGCGACGGGCACGGTCCATGGCCCACTTCGAGACGGCCTCGACGGCGAGGACGTCGTTGCCGTCCACCTGGATGCCGGGGAAGCCGAATCCGCGGGCGCGTTGGTAGAGGGGGATGCGGGACTGCAGCGAGATGGGCTCGGAGATGGCCCACTGGTTGTTCTGGCAGAAGAACACCACG
>JAAYZP010000164.1 GCA_012514785.1 Propionibacterium sp.
CGGTCCACCAGCCCCGGCACGACGAGGTGGGCGCCCACCACCCGCGCCCCGACGGGCAACTCGTCGAGCAGATCGGCGGCCTCGCGCGCGACGAGCCCCAGGGTCGCCTCGGGGCCTAGTTCTGCGCTCTCGCGCTCCACGACCCGCGAGGCGACGGTGTTGCCGCCGAGGTCGACGACGCTCACCACCGTGCGCCCGACGTTGATCTCGATCCCGAGGGCCAGCAGCGTGCCGGCCGCCGGGTACAGCGGGACAGCGGGGCGGCCGCGGCCGACGTTCTGCGCGTCGCCCTCGGTGACGCAGCGCCCGGCCCCGAGGTCGTCGACGAGGCGGGAGACCGTCGAGCGGGTCATTCCCAGCTTCGCGGCCAACGCCGCCCGCGACGGGGGAGTGGTGGCGGCGACGATCTCGCGCAGCACGAGCGAGAGGTTGGCGGCGCGCAGCGATGCCGCGGTCTTCCCGCGCAGCGCTTGGCGGTCACTCTCCGACATGGATCCTTCTTCGGTCTCAGGCTGGTGGGAGTCTAGCTGTTTCCCTTGACAGCGAACCCCGTCGATGTAAAGTATTGTTACGAAACAAAGCGAACCCGGTGGCGAGGAAGCCGCCACATTCAGAAGGACGGAACCATGGTTCGAACACCCACGCCCGAAGACAAATTCTCGTTCGGTCTCTGGACCGTCGGCTGGACCGGCACGGACCCGTTCGGGGTGCCCACCCGCGCGGAGCTCGACCCCTGGGAGTACGCCGACAAGCTCGCCGAACTCGGCGCCTGGGGCATCACCTTCCATGACAACGACGTTTTCGCATTCGACGCCACCGACGACGAACGCGCGGCCCGCGTGGGCCGGCTCAAGGACGCCGCGGACAAGGCCGGGCTAGTCATCGAGATGGTGACCACCAACACCTTCAGCCACCCCATCTTCAAGGACGGCGGCCTCACCGCCAACGACCGCGCGGTGCGGCGCTTCGGCCTGCGCAAGGTGCTGAAGAACGTCGACCTGGCGGCCGAGTTGGGGGCGACGACGTTCGTCATGTGGGGAGGGCGCGAGGGCGCGGAGTACGACTCTTCGAAGGACCTCCACGCGGCGTTCGCGCGGTACGGGGAGGGGCTCGATACGGTGGCGGCGTATATCAAGCAGCAGGGCTACGATCTGCGGATCGCGCTGGAGCCGAAGCCGAACGAGCCGCGCGGGGACATCTTCCTGCCGACGATCGGGCACGCGCTCGGGCTGATCGCGACGCTGGAGCACGGCGACATCGTCGGGCTCAACCCCGAGACCGGGCACGAGCAGATGGCCAACCTCAGCTACACCCACGGGCTCGCGCAGGCGCTGCACGCCGACAAGCTGTTCCACATCGACCTGAACGGCCAGAAGGGGCTGAAGTACGACCAGGACCTGGTCTTCGGCCACGGCGACCTGCTCAGCGCGTTCTTCACCGTCGATCTTCTCGTCAACGGGTTCCCGTTCTCCCCGGACGCCCCGCGCTACGACGGCCCGATCCACTTCGACTACAAGCCCTCGCGCACCGAGGGGATGGAGAGCATCTGGGACTCGGCGCGGGCCAACATGGAGACCTACCTGATGCTCGCGGACAAGGCCCGGGCCTACCGCGCGGACCCGGAGGTGCAGAACCTGATGCGCGCGGCGAGCATCGACGAGCTCGCGCAGCCCACGCTTTCCGACGGCGAAACCGTCGAAGAGTTCCTCGCCGCGGAAGAGGCGATCGACGTCCAGGAGAAGGGGACCCGGGAGTACCATTATGTGGAGCTCTACCAGGCCGCGCTCAGGCACTTGATCGGGTGATTCCAATGTTGGTGGCGGGGGTCGACACGTCGACGCAGTCGTGCAAGGTGTTGGTGTGCAGGGCCGACGACGGCACCGTGGTCCGCTCGGGGCAGGCCCCGCACCCGGACGGCACGAGTTGCGATCCGGCGGCGTGGTGGGACGCGTTCCAGCTCGCCGCCGTGCGGGCCGGGGGATTGGCCGACGTCGCGGCGATCTCGGTGGGCGGCCAGCAGCACGGCATGGTCTGCCTCGACGCCGACGGCGCCGTCATCCGCGACGCGCTGCTCTGGAACGACACCCGATCCGCCCGAGCCGCCCGGGAGCTGACCGACGAGCTCGGCGCCGAGGCCTGGGCGAACGCCGTCGGCTCCGTACCCGTTGCCTCGTACACCGTCACCAAGCTGCGCTGGCTGGCCGACAACGAGCCCGACAACGCCGCACGCATCGCCGCGATCTGCCTCCCGCACGACTGGCTCACCTGGAAGATGGCGGGGGCGAAGTCGCTGGAGGGCCTCACCACCGACCGCTCCGACGCCTCGGGCACCGGCTACTTCGACGCCGTCGCGGGCGAATACCGTCGCGACCTGCTGGCGCACGCGCTCCGGATCGACGAGGCCGACGCGGAGCGCATCATCCTGCCCCGCGTGCTCGGGCCCTCCGACGCAGGCGGCAGCGCCGACGGCGTCGGCGCCCCCGAGGCGCTGCTCGGGCCCGGCTGCGGCGACAACGCGGGCGCTGCGCTCGGCCTCGGCGTCGGTCCGGGGGAGACCTGGCTGTCGCTGGGGACGTCGGGCGTCGTCGGTGCCGTCTCGGACCAGGCCTGGAACGACGCCACCGGCACCGTCTCCGGGTTCGCGGATGCCACCGGCCGCTACCTGCCCCTGCAGGTCACGCTCAACGGGGCGCCCATCGTCGACCACGTGCGGCGGCTCCTCGACGTCGACTACTCCCGCTTCGCCGAGCTCGCGCTCGAGGCCGAGCCCGGCGCCGGCGGCCTCGTACTGCTGCCGTACTTCGGCGGCGAGCGCACCCCGAACCTCCCCGACGCCACCGCCTCCCTGCACGGGATGACGAGCACCAACACGACGCCCGCGAACCTTGCGCGCGCCGCCGTCGAGGCTCTGCTGTGCCTGCTGGGTGTCTGCGTCGACCGCGCAGCGGGGCACGGCGAGATCACCCGCGTGCTGCTGGTGGGTGGGGGAGCGAAGTCGGAGGCCACGCGACGGATCGCGCCCAGTGTGCTGGGCCGCCCCGTCGACGTCCCACCCGACGGCGAGTACGTCGCGCGCGGTGCCGCGCGGCAGGCCGCCTGGGCATTGGAGGGCGGTGCCGAGCCGCCGGGTTGGCCGCTGGGCGACATGCGGCGCTACGAGGCCGAGCATGCGCCGTCGATCCTGGGACGCTACCGCGAGGTGTTCGCGTCCCAGTCCTGGTGAGCTGGGCTACGCTGCTGCGATGCCGAACGTGCGGAAGAGCGCAGCCTGGGTGCTGCTTGCGCTGGTGCTCTCCGTGCACCTGGTCACGCTGTACTGGCCGGGCGGTCCGGATGAGGGGCCCGCGTTCTTCCCGCATGCCGACAAGGTGGTGCACGTCGTCGCCTTCGGAGCGCCAGCCTACCTCCTCCGACGGTTGAGGGACCGCTGGTGGCCCATCCTGCTCCTGGCGCTGCACGCGCCCGTCAGCGAACTGATCCAGCACTACTTCTTCAGGTGGCGCAGCGGAGACCCGTGGGACGTGGTGGCGGACCTCGTCGGCGTGGCGGCGGGTGTGCTCGTCGCGCGCCTGGTCCGGTCGAACGGCAACATCACACTCAACTCAACACATACATAACACATGGGGATGTTGGGTGTTAGGTAGGTGTTATGTTCCGCGCCGCCGTCACTTCCTCGCAGTGTCAGAATTTTCAACCGGCGAAAACGGCCACACAGCCGCGTATGAGGGCCATGTGGCCGTTTCGCCGGTTGAAAATTCCTACCCTCTCGCTGGGACCAGGCCCACCTAACTCAACACCTACCTAACACATTGGGTAAGTAGTTGTTAGGTAGGTGTTATGTTCCGTTGGTCGCGAGTCGGTAGCGCTGCTTCGGGCTGCGACGGGGCTCGATAGGTTCGACACGCCCATCGTGCACCAGCTCGTTGATAGCTCGCTGAATGGCAGTCCGACTGTAGCCGGTGGATTGCGTTAGCTCGGTGGTGCTCACAGACTCACGATCGGAGAGTTCAGCTAGCACCTTGTCGCGAGCTGTGGACCGTCTCTCGTCAGGCGCGACGCGCCTTCTACGAAAGATGACGGTGAAGCTCGTGAGGTCGTCGGACACTTCGATCGGTGGCATTAGGGCTTTGCGAAGTGCCTCTTCCATCACGGCGAACCCCGTGCCCCGGTTTTCCGCAACGAGTCCTCCGCCTGGCAGGTGGACATGCTCGAGTAGCGTGCTCAGGCGTTGGTTGCGGGAGGAG
Organism: Propionibacterium sp.; assembly: GCA_012514785.1. Taxonomy (GTDB): domain Bacteria; phylum Actinomycetota; class Actinomycetes; order Propionibacteriales; family Propionibacteriaceae; genus Arachnia. Next base: position 4,245 of record JAAYZP010000164.1, read on the forward strand.
CTCAGCCCGGCTTTGCCCAGCGTGCGTTTGGTGACCGTCCCGTAGAGCCCCCCGGGGTTGACCACTTCGAGTCGGTCGATGAACATATTGACTTGCACTTGGGTTCCTCGCGCCAAGGGGGAGTAGTCGCGGTGCATGAGGGCGTTGACGACAGCTTCGCGGACTGCCGTCAGCGGATAGTCCGGGAGTTCGCGTCGATAGCTACCTTCGATCAAGGCACCGGTGCCCATGTTGCGTCCGACCAGTGCCACGGTCTGTTCGACTAATTCCGGGATGGGGCCGGTCAGCGTGCGGCTGTCGAGCAGGCGCAGGCCTTGGGCCACGTCTCCTTTGCTCGTCCCGGGGAACTGCGCGAACGAAACTGTCAAGCGGGGAAAGAACTCCTGGGGGTACTCGCCCAAGGCCAGAATGGCGGCTAGCGTGGGGGCGTTCTCCTTAGTCAGATGCAGTCTTTGCAAAGCGGTCTCGTCGCCGTGGGCAAACGTGCGTGGCCGTTGTTGTCGCTGACTGTCCAAGTAATCCGTCAATGCAGCCGGGATGAGGTCCTGGATTGTGGCGTCCGGCACTGGCTCGTCGTCCCAGACGGGTTGACGGTGCTCCTCGACGAGGCGATCGACTTCGTACTGGGCCAGTCGGTGGTCTCCGTCGCCAGTTCGCACGAAGCTGCCTTGATACTTACCTCGAGCGGTCACGTAGCTCGGCTTGTCGCGGGGTAGGAGTTCCGGGATGTCTGTCACGACGATGTGGGACCCCTCGAATGGAACGATGTCGATGTTGGCTCGAACGATTGGGGTAACTTGCGCGAAACGGCTTTCGAGCTGGCTTCTAGCGGCTGCTGCGTCGAAGCCGGCGATTGGGCTCATCCCTTCGGTTTCCGAGATCCCGATGATGATGGTGCCGCCGGCTGTGTTGGAGAAGGAACTGAGTGTTTCGACGATGCTCTTGCCTACGCCGGACTTGACCTCGACGGTTTGCCCATCGGTGCCGATAAGGCGAAGGTTCCCGATGAGCTCGTCCAGGTCGTTCGCTTCCATGCGCCCTCCTACTTCCCACATAACATAACACCTACCTAACACATTGGGGAAGTGGGTGTTATGTTATGTGTTATGTTCCGTCGCTCGCCGCTTGCGGGCCCGGAACGCAGCCTGTGGTGGAGCGCTGGTCAGCTACCCTGAGGCGGAAATCCACCCCGGAGCTGCTGATGACCCACCGCGTTGCCCGGGCCGTCGCCTGGGACTCCCCGCCGACAGGCCTTGACACGATCGCCCACGACCTGCGCGCCATGCGCTCGGCGGCGGGAGAGCCGTCGTACGCGGAGATCGGCAGGCGGGTGGCGGATCGCCGGGCGGCCCGGGGTGTGCCGGAGCACGAGCGACGCATCCCACGCACCACGCTGTTCAACTGCTTCCGCGACGGTCGACGTCGCATCGACGTCGACGCGGTCACCGAGATCGCGCTGGCGCTCGGGCTGCCCGATGCCGAACTGACCCGGTGGTCCGAACGGCTCCGGCTGGCACGGGCTGCCGCTGACGGGGCTGCCGTCGCCGTCGTGCGCGACCAGGTGCCGGCGCCGGTCCCGTACTTCGCCGGCCGCGCCGAGGAGCTCGGGCAGCTCGCCACCCGGCTCGAGGCCGGGCCGGTATGGGTCTCCGGGATGGCGGGGGCGGGCAAGACGCAATTGGTCCTGCAACTGGCCAGGTCCACCTCCTCCCGCGCGCAGTTCCTCGACCTGCGCGGACACCACGCCGAATCACCACCCGTCGAACCCGCGGCGGCCCAACGCGCGATCCTGCGCAGTCTCGACGCCGACGAAGGCGGCGAGGACACCGACCGCGCGGCCCGGATCGCGCACCTGCTCCGCGCCTCCGGTGGACTGCTCGTCCTCGACGACGCCGCCGGACCTGAGCAGGTGGAGGCCATCGTCGGACCCGCTGATGCGGGCCGCGTCGTCGTCACCAGCCGCACACCCCTGGGCCAGGTCCCAGGGTGGAAGCACGTGCCGCTGCACGGATTGGGCAGGGGTGACGCCGTCGAGGTCCTCGCCGCGATGGCCGACGGCGCCGCCACGATCGAGGACGGCGGCGCGGCCGTCGAGCGGTTGGTGGCCGTCACCGGTGGGCTCCCGCTGGCCGTCGCACTCGTCGGTGGGCGACTCGCCACGCATCGCGACTGGACCCTGGCCGAACACGTCGACCTCATCGCCGCCCGGCTGGAGTCCGGCCGCGTCGACGCCGACCTCCGCCTCGAGCTGGACCTGTCGTACGCGGACCTCAGCCCCGGCGCGTGCCGCCTGCTCCGCGCGTTCGCCGACCTCCCCGTCGCGGAACTGGGCCGGGACGAGGTGCGCGTCCTCGTCGACGACGATCCGGACACGATCCTGCACGAGCTCGCGGCAGCCGGCCTCGTCGTGCTCCGCGACGAGGGACGTTTCGCGCTGCACTCCCTCGTGCGCGCCTACGGGAGGGAGCGGGCCGAGGAGACCGACCCGCCCAGGGCCCGCGACGCGACGTTCGCCCGGCTCGGGCAGTTCCTCGCGGAGCGCGTCTGGGCGGCGTACAGGACCATCGCCGAGGACATGAACGACTCCCCGCGTCGCACGAACTTCCCCTTCCCCGACGTGGGTTGGAGCGCCGACGAGGCGCACGCGTGGCTGCGCACCCGGCTCGCGGCACTGCTCACCGTCGCGCACGCCGCCCCGGAGCGGGGACACCAGCAGCTGCTCTTCAGGGTCTCGGAGGGTCTCAGCTGGTGGCTCAACCTCTCCGGCAACTACAGCGATGCGCTCCGCCTGCACGAGGCGGCCGCCGACCTCGCCGCGGAGATCGGCGACGCGGATGCGCTCGCGATGGCGAGCCTCGACGCCGGCCAGCTGCTGGTGATGAGCGATCGGCCGGAGGAAGCCAGGGCGCACTTCGCGCGCGCCACCAGGCTCATCGCCGACGTCGACGAGCTGTGGGACCCGGGCCTGGCCGGGGTCATCGACAACATGTCGGCGCTCCTGGACATGCGGGAGGGACGGCTCGACGACGCCATCGCGATGCTGCACCGCGCGTCGACGCTGCACGAGGCGCGCGGGGAGATGGCGCGGCTCTCCTCCACGCTGGTGAACCTCGGGGTGGCGCTGCACACGAAGGGCGCGTTCGAGAAGGAGGCGGAGGTCATCGAGCGAGGCCTCGCGCACGCCGAGGCGTCCGGCAACCCGCTCTTCCAGGCCAACTTCCTCGTCAACCGCGGCGACCTCCGGATCAAGCTCGCTCAGTTGGATGACGCCGTGGCCGACGCCGAGCGGGCGATCCGGCTGGCGGCCGAGACCGGCATCCCCTACATCGAGGCCGCGGCGCTCTCGACCATCGCCGAGGCCCATCGTCGACGGGGCGAGCTCGACGAGGCCGCACGGTGGGCGGCGATCGCCATCGACAAGGCTCGCCGCATGGGCGCGATGGTGA
>JAAYZP010000165.1 GCA_012514785.1 Propionibacterium sp.
CGAGTGGCGCCGCACCGACCCCGAGGCGCGCAGGCGCGCGGAGGACACCGTCGCGCTGTTCGCGGGCCAGGTGGAGAAGCTGAACGCCGACCTCGCCGACGCCGAGGCCAAGGGCGACGCCCGCAAGATCAAGGATCTGCAGAAGTCGCTGGAGACCTACGCCAGCTTCCTCGCGCAGGCCCGCGAGACCCTGGAGGAGTTCCGGGCCTGAGGCCCGGGCCGAACGCGCCACTAGCCGTGAGGATTTGCACCACGCGTAGTGCAAATCCTCACGGCTAGTGGCAAATCCTGGGTTCGGCGAACTGCCGGGTCAGCCCTGGGCCCGGTAGACGTCGAAGACGCCGGGGATCTTGCGCACCTGGTTGATCACGTGCTGCAGATGCATCGGGTCCGCGGCCTCGAACGAGATCTTTCCCGTGAACTCCTTGTCCCGGCTCGTGGTGATCGTCGCGGAGATGATGTCGATGTGCAGTTGCGAGAGCACCGTCGAGATCTCCGACAGCAGGCCGGAGCGGTCCATCCCCCGCATCTGCAGCGTCACGACGAACGTGGAGCCCTGGTCGGCGTTCCAGCTGACGTCGATGATCCGCTCGGGCTGCTCCAACAGCGACGGCACGTTGCTGCAACCGCGCAGGTGCACGCTGACACCGTCGCCCTTCGTGACGAACCCGATGATCTCGTCGCCCGGCAGTGGGGTGCAGCACTTCGCGAACTTCGCCACGACGGCGTCGTCCCCGCTGACCAGCACCTGCGCCGTCGCCGAAGCCTTGGCGGCCTGCTTGTTGACGACGATGCCCTCGGTGACCGTGTCGATCATCTCGTCCTCGCCGCCGTGCAGCGCGACGAGCTTGGTGACGACGTGCTGCGCTCCGAGATGGCCCTCGCCGATCGCGGAGTAGAGCGTGGCGACGTCCTTGTGCCCCAGCTCGTGCGCGACCGCGGTCAGGTTCTCCAGGTTCAGCAGCCGCTGCAGCGGTACGCCGTGGCGGCGCAGCTCCTTGGCGAGCACGTCCTTCCCCTGCTCGATGGCCTCGTCGCGGCGCTCGCGGGAGAAGTGCTGGCGGATCTTCTGCCGGGCGCGGGAGGTGACGACGAAGTTCAGCCAGTCGCGGCTCGGGCTCGCCTCGTCGGTCTTCGACGTGAGGATCTCCACCTTGTCGCCCTGCTGCAGCGGCGTGCTGAGCGAGACGAGGCGGCCGTTGACCCGGGCCCCGATACATCGGTACCCCACCTCGGTGTGGACCGAGAACGCGAAGTCCACGGGCGTGGCCCCCACGGGCAGCGACGTCACCTCCCCCTTGGGGGTGAACACGAAGATCTCGTCGGCGTTGATCTCGAACAGCACGGAGTCGAGGAACTCGGACGGGTCGTCGGTCTCCTTGCTCATCACGCTGAGCTGGTGCATGGCGCGCAGCCCGGCTTCCTCCGGGGTGATGCCCTCGCGCAGGTTGCGCTTGTACTTCCAGTGCGCCGCGACGCCGTACTCGGCCCTGCGGTGCATCTCCTGCGTGCGGATCTGCAACTCCACAGGCTCGTTGTTCGCGCCGAGCACCGTCGTGTGCAGCGACTGGTACATGTTGAACTTGGAGTTGGCGATGTAGTCCTTGAAGCGCCCGGGGATCGGCTTCCAGGCGGCGTGCGCGACGCCGAGCACGGCGTAACAGTCGCGGTCGTCCTCGACGAGCACCCGCAGCCCGATCAGGTCGTAGATGTCGCGGAAGTCGCGCCCCCGGACCATCATCTTCTGGTAGATCGAGTAGTAGTGTTTCGGCCGGCCGTACACGGTCGCGGCGATCTTGGCGTCGGCGAGCAGCTTCTGGAACTGCGCGATCAGCTCGCGCAGCGTGGCCTCGCGCTCGGGTGCAGCGGCCTGCACCATGTCCACGATCTCCTGGTAGAAGTTGGGCTCGATCACCTGGAAGCTCAGGTCCTCCAGCTCCCACTTGATCGTGTTCATGCCGAGCCGGTGCGCCAGCGGCGCGAAGATGTTGAGCGTCTCGGTGGCGATCCGGATCTGCTTGTCGGGGCGCAGCGAGCCGAGCGTGCGCATGTTGTGCAGGCGGTCGGCCAGCTTGATCACGAGCACCCGAACCTCTTCCGAGGTGGCCATGATCATCTTGCGGATGGTCTCGGCCTTCGCCGTCTCCCCGTAGGTCAGCTTGTCCAGCTTCGTGACGCCGTCGACCATGCGGGCCACTTCGTCCGAGAACTCCGTGCGGACCTGCTCCAGGGTGTAGTCGGTGTCCTCCACCGTGTCGTGCAGCAGCGCCGCGACGATGACGGGCTCCGTCATGCCCAGCTCGGCCAGGATCGTCGCCACCGACAATGGGTGGGTCACATAGGGTTCGCCGGACTGCCTCGTCTGGTCCGCGTGATAGAGCTCCGCCGTGCGGTAGGCGCGCTCGATGACCTCCAGGTCGGCCTTCGGGTGGTTGGCCTTGACGATCGAGAACAGCGGATCGAGGATCGCGGAGCGGGGGCGTACGGCACCGAGGCGCGCCAGCCGCTGGCGCATGCGCTGCCACGGCTGCTGCTGCTCAACCACCTCGCGTGTGTCCATCGACCCCTCCAGCGCTCGATCCAAACCGTCATTCTACGCGCACGGCCGAAGCCGCCGCGTCAATCCTCGCGCGGTGCCGTCACCTCGGGATCGGCCGGCGCGGCGCGCCGCACCACGATCAGCTGGTCCCCGGTCTCGATGCGGGCCACCGTCGAGTCGTAGAAGCGCCGCAGGGTGCCGCCCCGAACAACCCCGATCACCCGCTCCCCCACGACGGCCGACGGCGGCTGCCCCACCTCGCTCGGCTCCGCCTGACGCTGGTGCACCTCGAGCCCCTCGCCCCCGGTGAGCAGGTCCTGGATGGTGGCGCCGAGGTCCGGCCCGATCGCGGAGAGCCCCAGGAGCCGACCGACCGTCTCCGAGCTCGTCACGACGCTGGTGGCGCCCGACTGCCGCACGAGCGGCACGTTCTGGTGCTCCCGGACGGAGACGACGACGTTGGCCGTCGGATTGATCTGCCGGATGGTGAGCGTCGCCAGGATGGCCGCGTCGTCGCGGTCCAGCGAGACCACGATCTCCTTGGCCTTGGCGACCTCGGCGCGCTGCAGCAGATCCCGCCTGGTGGCGTCGCCGAGGATGGCGGCCACCCCGTCGGCATTGGCGTCGGCGATCGCCGCCTCCTTGGAATCGATCACGACGATGCCGCCGGCGGGCTCGCCCTGCCGCCGCAGGGTGTTGACGGCGGAGCGGCCCTTCGTGCCATAGCCGATCACGACGATGTGGTTGCGCATCTTCTTCCTCCAACGCGAATCGCGGATGGCGCGGCTGCCCTCTTTCGTGAGCACTTCGATGGTGGTGCCGACCAGCAGCACGAGGAACGCCACCCGCAGCGGGGTGATCAGGATGGCGTTGAGGAGGCGCGCGTGCGGCGCCACGGGCGTGATGTCGCCGTACCCCGTGGTGGTGATCGTCACGGTCGAGTAGTACAGCGCGTCGATGAAGCTGATCCCGTCGCCGGCGACGTTGTCGACGTAGGCGTCACCGTCGAGGTAGACGATCAGGGTGCTCGCGAGCAGGAGGCCGGCAGCGATCATCCCGCGCCGGGCCAGCTCGCGGACCGGGGTCCGGCGCAGTCGGGGCAGGCTGACGAGCGCGGTCGCGTTGCCCCTCAACCGCGGCGACATGTTAGGCCCTGACGAGCGAGGTGACGCGGTGGATGCCGCGCCCCTCGAGGTGTGCGCGGCCGCCTAGGAAGCCCAGCTCCAGCACCACGGCCACGTGGACGAGTTCGGCACCCATCTGGGATAGCAGTCCAGCGGTGGCTCCGACCGTGCCTCCGGTGGCGAGCACGTCGTCGATCACCATCACGCGGGCGCCCTCGTTGATGGCGTTGCGGTGCACCGTGAGCGTCTCGGAGCCGTACTCCAGGTCGAAGGACTGCGAGTACACGTCACCGGGCAGCTTGCCCGGCTTCCGCACGGGTACGAACCCGGCGCCGAGCTGCAGCGCCACGGGCGCGGCGAAGATGAAGCCCCGGGCCTCCATGCCGACGACCATGTCGATGCCCTCCGGCGCCGCCTCGACGAGGCGCTCGACGGCGATCCCGAAGTGCTTCGGGGATGCCAGTAGCGGCGTGATGTCCTTGAACACGACGCCGGGCTTCGGGAAGTCCTGCACGTCGTGGATCAGGCCGGCCAACTCGTTCATCGTTTGCCCTTCCGTTTCGAACGCGGCGTGTGGGTGCGGCGTTGCTGCCGCGTGAGCTCGGTGGGCGATGCGGCCGGCGTCGGATCCTCGACGGTGACTGCCGGCTCGGCGCGCACGGCGGCCGCCTTGTACTCGGCACGCGCGCGACGCTTCTCGAGCTCCTCGCGGTGCTCCACCATCTCCGGCGTGCGTTCCTTCAGCAGCGCGAGCAGCGGCGTCGCGATCACGATGGAGGAGATCGCGCCGGCGATCATGCCCACCAGCAGCGCGAGCCCGAGGTCCTGCAGCGGGTTGCTCTGCCCGACGATGCCGGCCACCAGCATCGCCAGCACCGGCAGCACGCCGATGATCGTGGTGTTCATCGAGCGCACCAGCACCTGGTTGATGGCCAGGTTGGCCCGCTCGGAGTACGTCTTGTCGGTCTCCGTCAGGTCCTTCGTGTTCTCCCGCACCTTGTCGAAGACGACGACGGTGTCGTAGAGCGAATAGCCGAGGATGGTCAGGATCCCGATCAGGGTGGATGGCGTCATCGTGAATCCGATGAGCGCGTACACGCCCAACGTCACGATCATGTCGTGGGCCAGCGCGACGATCGCCGCCACCGACATCCGCCAGTCGCGGAAGTAGATGCCGATCAGCAGCATCACGAGCACCACGAACACCACGACCGCGACCGCGGCGTCGCGCGAGATCTGCGCCCCCCACGAACCACCGATGGTGTTGTACGTGACGTCCTCGATGTCCGTGCCGAGCACGGCCGCGATGTCGCTGCGGGTCTGGGTGATCTCCTGCGTGCTCAGCGAACGCGTCTGGATCCGGATGGCGGTGTCGCCGATGGAGAACACCTGCGCCTCCAGGTCCTGCACCGCGAAGTCGGACGTGGCGTCACGCACCTCCGCGATCGTCCCCTCCTGCACGGCGACCGGTGCCTGGAAGTCCGTGCCGCCGGAGAACTCGATACCCAGGGTGAGCTGCTTGAACATGAGCACGAGCAGCGAGGCGATCACCAGGCCACCGGTGATCATGAACCACATCTTGCGGTTGCCGATGAAGTCGAAGCTCAGCGTGCCCTTGTACAGGCGGTTGGCGATGTTCTGCCGAGGTTTGTCTTCAGCCATCATGCCTCCTTCCGACGGTGGCGACGGCCCAGCAGGGACTGCTGCGTAACACCGAGGTGGCGGGCGCTCATGCCCGAGAGCACGTGCCCGGACCCGAAGAACTTGGTGCGGCCGAGCAGCATCACCATGGGTTTGGTGAACCAGAACACGACCGCGAGGTCGATCAGGGTGGTGAGGCCCAGCGCGAACGCGAAGCCCTGCACGCCGCCGACCGCGAGCACGTAGAGCACGATGGCGGACAGCAGCGAGACGCAGTCGGCGATCACGATCGTGCCGCGCGCCTTCTTCCAGCCGCTGAGCACCGACGAGCGGAGGCTCCGGCCGTCGCGGACCTCGTCGCGGATGCGTTCGAAGAAGATCACGAACGAGTCCGCGGTGACCGCGATGCCGACGATGGCGCCGGCGATCGCCGGCAGGCTCAGGGTGAAGCCGACCGCGGTGCCGAGCAGCACCATGGCGGCATACGTCATCGACAGCGCGATGACCAGCGAGCCTAGGACGACGAGCCCGAGGGCCCGGTAGTAGAAGATCGCGTAGAGGGCGACGACGCCAAGGCCGATGAGGCCGGCGATGAGGCCGACGCGCAGCTGTTCGCCGCCCAGCGTCGGGGAGACGCTCTCCACCTGCGAGGGCTCGAAGTCGAGCGGCAGGGAGCCGAACCGCAGCACGTTGGCGAGCTGCTGGGCCTCCTCGGGAGAGAACTGCCCCGTGATCTGAGCCTGGCCGTTGGTGATCGCCGCCTGCACGGTGGCGGCGGAGCGCACCGTGCCGTCGAGCACGATCGCGAACATGTTGGTGGGCTGGGGGTTCGACACCAGGCGGGAGGTCAGTGCGGCGAAGCGCTGCCCACCGGTGCTGTCGAACGTGAGCGACACGGCCCACGACAGCTCACCCTGCGGGATGCCGGCGGTGGCGTCGGTGACCGATTGGCCCTGGACGCCCACCGGGCCCAGCAGGTATTTGTAGGCGTCCTCCTCGTCGCAGACCACCTGCGCCTGGTCCATCGCCTCGCTCGGGGTGTCCGAGCACTGGAACTCCTCGAACGCCTCGTAGTCCTGCTGCGTGGGCTGGTACGCGAGCACTTCCTGGACGTCCAGCACCACACCCTGGCCGCCGACGGGCCGTGGCAGGGGGTCGACCTCCGCCTGCTCCTCGCCGCCCGTGGTCCCGAGCCCGACGTCGAGCACCGGCCTGAATTCGAGCTGCGCGGTGGCGCCGACGAGGTCGACGAGGTCGTCGCGGCCGATGTTCGGGGCCGAGACGATGATGTTGCGGTCCCCCATCGTGGTGACGGAGGCCTCACCCACACCGAGCCCATCGACGCGCTGCTGGATGATGCCGACGGCGAGTTCGAGGGATTCCGGGTCGACGGTGGGGTTCGTCGCCGTCAGGGTGATGGTCATACCGCCCTGCAGGTCGAGGCCGAGCCGGGGCGCCCAGGTGTTCGTGCCGGCCATGATGGAGAACATCACGGCGATCAGGAGCACGAGACCCAGCAGCGTCACGGCTGGCCGCGAACGTTTCGCGGCGGGTGCGGGTGTGGTGGACACGGAGGAAGTGGCTCCGCTCAGCGATTCTGGTTGTCGGCGTCCGCGTCACCCTCCGGCGTGTCCGGGCTGGGCTCCTCGAACATCGCGCGCAGTTCCTCGTCCGTGGCGATGTGCTCGTCGGCCACGTCGGCCACGTCGTCGCTCACGACGGCGGAGTCGTCGAATTCGAACTCCTCCTCGTCCTCGGTGGCGACGCGCGAGACGTGGCCCTTGCCGATGGTCACTTCGACGCCCGGTGCGAGCTCGACGATGAACTGGCGCTCACCGGCGTGGAGGATCGTGGCGTACATGCCCGAGGTGAGCAGGACACGGGAGCCCGGCGCGAGGCTGGCGATCAACTCCTGGTGCTGCTTCATCCGCTTCTGTTGCGGACGAATCATGAGGAAGTACATGATCGCGCCGAAAATGACGATCATTACGATGAGATCCATGGGAACAAACTTTCCTGTGGCCGATATTTGCGATCTTGGGGCTTGAGCCACCGTTCAGGATAGCTGAACCATCCGGGTTAGCCACCACCGGCTAGCTGTCGAAGAGGGAATCGCTCAAACCGCTCGGTGCTGCGAGCCCGAGATGGGCATATCCGGCGTTGGTGGCGACGCGTCCCCGGGGAGTGCGCATCATGAGGCCCTCGCGGATGAGGAAGGGTTCGGCCACCTCGGCCACGGTGTCCACCTCCTCGCCGACGCTGAGCGCCAGCGTCGAGAGCCCCACGGGCCCGCCGCCGAACTTGCGCACCAGGGAGTCGAGCACGGAGCGGTCGAGCCGGTCGAGGCCCAGTTCGTCGACCTCGTAGAGCTCCAGCGCCCCGCGGGCCACCTCCAGGGTGAGCCGCGCGTGCCCCTTCACCTGGCCGAAATCACGCACGCGGCGGAGCAGCCGGTTGCCGATCCGGGGTGTCCCCCGGCTGCGGGTGGCGATCTCGTAGGCGGCGTCGTCGGCGAGGTTGACGCCGAGCTTCCGGCCCGAGGAGCGCACGATGCCGGCGAGCGCGTCGTCGTCGTAGAAGTCGAGCTGCGCGGTGAAGCCGAACCGGTCGCGCAGGGGGCCGGGGAGCAGCCCGGCGCGGGTCGTCGCGCCGACCAGGGTGAACTGGGGCAGCTCGATGGGGATCGCGGTGGCACCGGGGCCCTTGCCGACGACGACGTCCACGCGGAAGTCCTCCATCGCGAGGTAGAGCAGCTCCTCGGCGGGCTTCGAGAGGCGGTGGATCTCGTCGATGAACATGACTTCATGCTCGTCCAGGCCGCTCAGGATGGCCGCGAGGTCGCCGGCGTGCTGGATGGCAGGACCCGAGGTGATGCGCAGGTTCACGCCCAACTCGTTCGCGATGATCATGGCCAGTGTGGTCTTGCCGAGCCCGGGCGGGCCGGAGAGGAGCACGTGGTCGGGGGCGGTGCCGCGATGACGGGCAGCGTCGAGCACCAAGGCTAGCTGCTCCCGCACCCGCGGCTGACCCTCGAACTCCGTCAGCGCCTTCGGCCGGAGCGCGGACTCGAAGTCCCGCTCCTCCAGCGTGGCGTCGGGATCGACCGGTGAGTGTTCCGTCATCGCTTCGCCAGCGTACCCAGCGCTGCGCGCATGAGCCTCGCGATCGGGATGTCGGGGTCGGCCTCGACGAGGTGGGCCACGCCGTCGCAGGCCTTGTCGGCCTCCTTGGTGGACCAGCCGAGCCCCTCGAGGCCCTCGGTGACCTGGCGGCGCCACGCGTCGTCGGCCACGGGAGCCGGCGTGTGGCCGTCGGGATCGGTCAGGACGAGCACCTTGTCCTTCAGTTCGAGGAAGATCTTCGCGGCGCCCTTCGGGCCGATGCCGGGCACCGTGGCGAGCCTGCGCGCGTCCTCGGAGTGGATGACGGTCCGGAGCTCGCCCGGGCTGAAGACGCTCAGCATCGCCGAGGCCACCTTGGGCCCGACGCCGGAGGCGGTCTGCATCAGCTCGAACGCGTCGCGCTCCTGCGAGGTGCCGAAGCCCCACATCGTCAGCGAGTCCTCCCGCACGACGAGGCTCGTGAACACGGTGGTGGTCTCCCCGATGCGCAGCGCTGCGGCAGTGTTCGCGTTGGTGTGCGCGCGATACCCGACGCCCTGCACCTCGATCACGAACCACGTTGCACCGGCGGCCACGACGGCCCCGGTCAGCTGCGAAATCATCGTTTCCCTTTCGCCGCGGCCACGGCGGCCGCGTATCGGTTGGTTCTGGGGCCGCGCCAGGCGTGCGTGATCGCGATGGCGAGTGCATCGGCCGCGTCGGCAGGTTTCGGTGGTTGGGCCAGCTTCAGGATGCGGGTGACCATGTTGGTCAGCTGCGCCTTGTCCGCGGCACCGGAGCCGGTCACGGCCGCCTTCACCTCGCTGGGTGTGTGGTACGCGACGTCGAGCCCCGCCCGGGCGCCCACCAGGGAGGCGACGCCGGCGGTCTGCATCGTGTCCATCACCGAGTGGAGGTTGTGCTGGGCGAAGACGCGCTCGATGGCCATGGCCTCGGGGCGATACTCCTCCAGCCACTCCAGGAGCGCGGACTCGATGCTCACCAGGCGGTTCGGCGTCGGGTCCGAGGCGGAGGTGCGGATCACTCCGACCGCCACCATCGTGGCCCGCCCCACGCGGGCGTCGACGATGCCGACCCCACACCGGGTGAGGCCGGGATCGATGCCGATGACGCGCACGCTTCGCCCGTCAGTCCTCGTCCAGCTGGGCCGCGACCTCGGGCGTGAGGTCCAGGTTGCTGAAGACGTTCTGGACGTCGTCGGAGTCCTCGAGCGCCTCGATGATGTTGAAGACGGTGCGGGCGTGTTCGACGTCGTCGACCGGGGAGTCGAAGGAGGCGACGAACTGCACCTCGGCGGACTCGTACTCGAGGCCCGCGGCCTCGACGGCCTTGCGCACCTCGACGAGGTCGTTCGGGTCGCTCAGCGCCTCCCAGCTCTCGGGCAGCTCGGCCACCTCCTCCAGGCCGCCGTCCAGCGCCGCCTCCATGACGTCGTCCTCGCTGATCACACGCCCGTCCTGCTCCTTCGCGAGCGTGACCACGCCCTTGCGGGAGAACATGCGCGCGACGGAGCCGACGTCGGCCATCGTGCCGCCGTTGCGGGTGACCGCGACCCGGACGTCGGTGGCCGAGCGGTTGCGGTTGTCGGTGAGGCACTCGATGAGGAGGGCCACACCTGCGGGGCCGTAGGCCTCGTACATGATCGTCTCGTAGTCGCTGCCGCCGCTCTCCGCACCGGACCCACGCTTGAGCGCGCGGTCGATGTTGTCGTTCGGGACCGACGACTTCTTCGCCTTCTGGATCGCGTCGTAGAGGGTGGGGTTGCCAGCAGGGTCACCACCGCCGAGGCGTGCCGCCACCTCGACGTTCTTCACGAGCTTCGCGAAGAGCTTGCCCCGCTTCGCGTCGAGCGCAGCCTTCTTGTGCTTGGTGGTTGCCCATTTGGAGTGACCCGCCATGTTGTCCTTTCAAACCCAAACCGATGGGGACACCCTACCGCTCGCCCCCGGAAAGCCCCGGATCAACGCCAGATGCGGCGCCGCTGCGGCTCGCTCGGGCGCGGAGCGGCCTGCTCCCACAGCCGTCGCCAGCGTGGCATCGTCGCGGGTGAGTCGTCGGGGCCGCCGAGCCGGCGACGCTCCACCTCCCACCAGGACAGCTCGCCCTCGTTCACGAGGTGCTCGACGCGCGCCTGCACCTCGCGGGTGACGTCCTCGATGCTCTGGCCGCGCGCGTAGATCGGCGCTCCGAACCGCACGGACACCTTGGGCTTGCGCACGAGCCGCAGCTTGAGGGTCTGAGACAGCCGGAACGTGCCGACGATGCCCACCGGCACCACCGCGACGGAGTGCTGCTTGGCCAACTCGGCAGCCACCGTGTCGAACTCCCCGACGAGCCTGCCGCCGTGCGGGTCGGCCGAGAACACGACGATGTTGTGCCGCTTCGCCAGCGCCCTGCTGAGCCTGCGTGCGCCGGGGCGCAGCCGCCGCGGCAGCGCGATCCGCAGCAGCTGGTGGTCCAGCCGGCCTGCCTCGTTGGCCGCGAAGATGAACGGCGTGTCGAGCCCTACCAGCGCGTCGCTGCCCACCACCTCGAGATCGACCCGCGGGGCGAAGAGCCCGGCGAGGTTCAGTGCGCGGAGCTGCTGCCAGCCCAGCCGGTTCGTCGGCTGCGCAACCTCCGGCGGCGCCCCTGCCGGTCGGCGCATGCGCCTGCCGAAGAAGCGGAGGGCGTCGGAGACCAGCGTGATCCTCGGCCCGCGTCGCCGTTTGGCGTCGCTGGCCCAGGACTTGAACTCGCGGCTCATCGCACGTCCCCGAGCGGGAGGCCGGGCCCGTGCAGGTAGGTGATCTGCGGGCTGCGTCCCACCGTGTTGGACGCGATCTCGAGCGCGTCGGCGTAGGTGCTGGCCGCGCGGTGTCCGAAGAGGTCCGCGGTGCGGCGGTTGCCGCCCACCCAGATCACGTCCGAGAAGCTCCGGCTGGCCTCCGCCACCCGGTACCACGTCTGGAAGGTGCGCAGCGGGTGGTCGGCGAACTGCTTGCGGTACAGGTCGACGTACCACTGGTCCGCGCACGCGCGCTCCTCGAACTCGCCCATCTCCGCGGGGTCGATCGTCTCGGGGAGGACCTTGGCGAAGAAGTCCGCGGCCGAGGACTGCCGGCGGTTGGAGAACCGGGGGCTGAGGGGATGGAACGCGACCAGCACTCCCTGGTCCCGCACGAACGGGGTGCCGAGATGGCTGCCCGCGCGCCGGTTGAGCGCGTGCGCGGCGGCGTTGATGGGGGAACCGACGGGGTCGCCGTCGTCGAATGCGCCGCCCCACACGCCGGTCACGAGCACGTCTGCACGCCCCTGCACCTCGACGGCGTTCGCGGCCTGCCAGACGCCCGCGGCTTCCGTGAACACGTCGCCCGGGTCTCCCCCGACGACGTCGACCACGGCGTAGTCCGCCACGGGGGTGGCGTGCAGCGCCTGCGACGCGGGCTTCGGGAACGCGGCCACGAGCTGCCGCGAGACGGCGAACGCGATCTGGTCGGGCACCTTCCACTCCCATTCGCGCCGCGAAGCGAAGCGCAGCCCGCCGCTCAGGTAGGGCTGGCCCAGGACGGCCTGGAGCGCGAAGATGTCCACGGCTCCGTGCACGACGCCACACACGCGATCGATGAAGCTCTGCTCGGCACCGGGCGCGCCCAGGCGGGACAGGGTGGCGGCGTCCACGATGCCCTTCGTGAGCGGGTGGCGGTCGTCGTGGCCGTACTGCGCCCCGATGGAGACCACCAGGTCGGACTCGGCCACGCGGCGGTTGATCGCGACAGGGTGCCCGTCGACCTCCCCGACAGCCACGCCGCGTTCGGTGATGTCGTGGCTCTCGATCCGCCCGTCGGGCAGGAAGCTCGTAGCCACGCGGTCACCCAGCACGCGGGTCATGTCCACGGGGCTCCAGCGCTTGTTCAGGCCTCCGCCGACCACGATCGCGACGTCGTCGACGCCGGCCCGTGCGGCCACCTCCAGCACGCGCTCGACGATCGTGCGGCGGACGTCGAAGCGCATCCGGGGGCGCGGGCGCTCGTGGTCGAGGACGACGAGCGTGAGCTTGGTGGTGCGCTCCAACCGCCGCTCGAGGGCGTCGGTGCCGGTGGGTGCCTCCAGCGCGGCGTCGATGAGCCGCACCGGGTCCGCCGAGGGCACGGCGTCTGCGGGGTAGACAACCTTGGTGCCGAGCCCGAATCGGCCCAGCCCCACCTTGTCGCCGGCGAGCGTGAGCAGCGAAGGGGTCTGGGCGTCGACCTCCAGCACGAATCCTGGACGAGACATGTTGGTCCTTTCAAGTGGCTGAGGCTAGGCCTTCGGCATTTTCCAGCGGGGAACGGGGCTCATGGACGGCCAGTCGATGATCGACCAGCCCCGCTGTTTCGCGGCGCGCATGAGCCCGATATCGGGGCTGACCGCCACGGGGGAACCCACCGAGCTGAGCATCGGCAGGTCGACGTGGCTGTCCGCGTAGGCGTAGCTCTTGTCGAGGTCGATGTTGTGCAGGGAGGCGTAGTGGTGCAGCCAGGCCGAGCGTGACTCCCCCACCATCGGCGGGCCGCTCAGGTATCCGGTGCAGCGCCCCTCGTCGTCGACGGCGAGGTCGGCCGCGACGATCGTGTCGAACAGGCCCTCGAAGGGCCGGGTCAGCGGCCGGATGACGCCGGTGATCAGCACCGTGGTGTGCCCGGCGTCGCGGTGCTCGCGGATCCGGCGGATGGCGTCGGGCGACATCCGGTCGAGGATCAGCGGCGCGAGCCGCTCGTCGACGTAGCGCTCCAGCTCCACCAGGTCCGCGCCCTCGTAGCGCCGGTAGATCGAGCGGAGGAACACGCCGCGGTCGCGACGCTCCGCGCCCAGGTAGGCGGGCAGCGCGGCCACCAGCCGCGCCAGCTCACCCACGCGCTGCAGCGGCGCCAGCTCCGGCATCTTCGTCCACAGGTACGTCTCGACGACGTTGGTGGCCATGACCGTGCCGTCGAGGTCGAACGCGGCCAGGACCTTCGCGTCGGTGTGCTTCAGCGGGCGGAAGGTGGAGGAACGGTTCTGGCGACGCTTGCGCGCCGCGTCGAGGCGACGCACCGGGTCCGTGATCGCGGGCGCGTGCACGTCCTGCAGGTAGTAGCGCCAGTCGAAGTCGGCGGAGTCGAACCCGAAGCGCTCGGCGTCGTCGGGGTGCAGCGAGTGGTGCAGCGCGAGCGTGCGGTCGTCGACGAAGTGCAGCTCCGACTGGAGGTACTCGCCGTAGAGGGTGAGGTACTTGCCGAGGAAGCCCAGCTGCTTCTTGGTCCGGTCGATGCTGGTGGCCATGGCGCGGACCTTCTTGCCGCGTGGGGCGAAGCTCAGCACCTTGTCGGCGATCTCCGTCGCCTTGCCGCCGATGCGCATCAGCCGTTCGATGGGCTCGGCGCCCGGGAAGTTCCACGTCGCGAGCTCGGTGGAGCCCTGCCCCTCCGTGTACGGGTGGGCCTCGAAGTAGGCGCGCACGTGCTCGTAGATGCCGCGGAACGTCAGGGGGTTCCGCGCGCCGGAGCTGCAGTGGTAGTACTCGGGCGCGCCGATCTCGGGCTCGGTGGCGCAGACGGCGACGATGGCGTTGACCACGAAGTCGCACGGGATGATGTCGATCACCGCGTCCGGCGAGGCAGGGAACTCGGGCAGCTGGCCGCGCCCGTAGGCGAGGATGATCGGGTCGGCCATCTTGAAGCCTTCGATCCAGCCGGGGTACGGGTCCCTGAGCGAGGACTCGACGATCGCGGGCCGGACGACGGAGACGCGGATGTCCTTGCCCATGTCGGCGACGACGGACTCCCCCATCGCCTTGGCGAAGGTGTAGACGTCGGTCCAGCCCAGCGAGCGCGCGCGCTCGGTGCCGGCGGCGACGAGTTCCTGCTTGACCCACTCCTGGCGGCGCCGCTCCGTGTCCTCCGAGGTGGTCAGGTAGCCGGCCTGGCGGTGCAGCGCCTCGGCCTCCTTGCGGAGCTTGGTGAGCTGCTCGGAGGACCGCGAGCGGGCCTCGACGTGCTCGGCCATCTGCAGCGCGGCGTCCGCCTCGGCCTCGTAGTCGACGTCGTGGTCGTGCGCGGCCTCGGGGATCGCGCCGCGTCGGCGGCCGGCGGTGTACGCCGTCGAGACCTGCACGTAGTGCGGGATGCGCTCGAGGTTGCCGTCGGCGTCCGAGGCGGACTCGATGAACCGCTGCATCAGCGCCTTCGTGCCGACGACGTTGGTCATGAAGGCCTGGTCGATCGGTGGGTCGAACGACACGTCGCCGGCGCAGTGCACGAGCACGTCGATGTCGCGGGGCAGCTCGGGGACCTGCGGCAGGTCACCGGAGATGACCTCGACGCGATCCGCCATCAGCTGCTCGACCGAGCCGGCCTCGTCGACGATCTCCTTGAAGATCTTCTTGCCGAGCAGCCCGGCCACGCGCTGTTCGGCCGTGACCGACCCCTTGGGGCGCACGAGCACCGCGGTGCGGGTGCCGGGGCACTCCCCGAGGAACGCCCACAGCATCTGCTCGCCGATGAACCCGGTCACCCCGGTCATCGCGACCTTCTTGCCGTCCAGGAGGTCCCGGATCCGCCCGTCGAGCAGCGGGGGCACGTGCATCTGCTCGGCCACGCCGAACGAGGATGCGGGAGCATTAGTCATCCGGGTTTCCCTCCGCGACGGCCAGGGCCTCTTCGATCGTGAAGCGCCCGACGTAGAGCGCGGTGCCGACGATCGCGCCCTCGACGCCGGTGTGCACGAGCCCGCGCAGGCGGCGCAGGTGCTCGAGCGACGCGATCCCGCCGGAGGCGATGACCTTGCGTCCGGAGCGCTCGGCCACCTGGCCGAGCAGCTCGAAGTTGGGGCCGGTGAGCATGCCGTCGGCCTCCACGTCGGTCACGACGAACCGCTCGCAGCCGGCAGCCGCCAGGCGGTCGACGGTCTCGGGCCAGGGGCCGCCCTCGGTGGTCCACCCTCGGGCGGCGAGGTTGTCGCCGCGCACGTCGAGGCCGATGGCGATGCGGTCGCCGAACTCCTGGATGATCTCCTCGCACCACTCGGGGTGCTCCAGCGCGGCGGTGCCGATGTTGACGCGGCGGCAGCCGGTGGCCAGCGCCGCCTCCAGGGAGGCGTCGTCGCGGATGCCGCCGGACATCTCGACGTCGATGTCCAGCGCGTCCACGATCGACGCCAGCAATTCGCCGTTCGAACCACGGCCGAAGGCCGCGTCGAGGTCGACGAGATGGATCCAGCTGGATCCAGCATCCTGCCAGCGCCGGGCGGCCGCGAGCGGATCCCCGAAGGTCTTCTCCGTCCCGGCTACGCCCTGGACCAACTGCACTGCTTGGCCACCCTGCACATCTACTGCGGGCAGCAACTCCAAAATCTTCACGGGAGCCAACCCTACTACTGGCTACCGAGCCAGTTCTCGATCAACCGGGCCCCCGCGAGTCCACTTTTCTCGGGGTGGAACTGCGTGGACGCCACGGGCCCCTGCTCCACGGCCGCGACGAAGCTCACGTCGTCGTGCATGGAGTAGGAGGCGCCGCGCACGGGTTGCTGCGCCGCGTACGAGTGCACGAAGTAGAAGCGCTCGTCGCGGATGCCGTCGAAGAGCTTGGACGTGCGCTGCGCGTGGACCGTGTTCCAGCCGATGTGCGGCAGGCGCCTGGCCACGAGCTTGCTGACCACGCCGGGGTAGAGGCCGACGCCGTCGGTGGGGATGCCGTGCTCCATGCCCGACTCGAAGAGGATCTGGTGGCCCACGCAGATGCCGAGCAGCGGGCGGTCCATGGACACCCAGCCGCGGATGTAGTCGACGCCGCCGATCTTGTTCAGCTTGCGCATGCAGTCGGCGAACGCGCCGACCCCGGGCACCACGAGCCCGTCGCGGGTGCCCAGCTCCTCCAGGCGGGACGTGACGAGCACGTCGGCGCCCGCGCGCCGGAAGGCGTTGGCCACGGAATGCAGGTTGCCGGATCCGTAGTCGAGGACGCCGACGGACTTGATCACAGGGCTCCCTTCGTGCTCGGGATGCCCTGCTGCCGCGGGTCGAACTCGACGGCGTCACGCAGGGCGCGGGCGAGCGCCTTGAACTCGGCCTCGACGATGTGGTGCGGGTCGCGGCCGGAGCGCAGCGTGAGGTGCAGGCAGAGCCCGGCGTTGAGCGCGAGGGACTCGAACACGTGGTAGGTCATGGAGCCCGCGTACGGCACGCCGGAGCCGCCGATGAGAGCGTATGCCTGGCCCTCCGGTTCGCCCTGGCAGGTCACGTACGGCCTGCCGGCGACATCGACGACCACCTCGGCGACAGCCTCGTCCAGCGGGACCACGGCGTGGCCGTAGCGCCGGATGCCCGACTTGTCGCCCAACGCGTCGCGCAGCGCCTGGCCGATCACGATCGCGACGTC
>JAAYZP010000020.1 GCA_012514785.1 Propionibacterium sp.
CAACGACTACACCGTCGACTCCCTCGTTTGGCTGAGCGAGCTGGGCGCGATCACCGCCAAGCTCACGCGCGAAGAATGGCCCGTGCTGTTCGCCAAGTGGAGCCCGGATGAGGACCTGATCGACGAGGCCGAGCGCCTTTCCTGGCTCTCCGGCCGGTTCCCCAGCCCGAGGATGGCCGACTACGTCGACCTCGGCGAGGGGTCGCTGCTCGTCACTGTCGAGTTCAAGGGTGAGTCGGCCGTCTCCGAGCGCTGGAAGGGGGAGCCCGACGTCGCCGCCCGCGCAATCGGCGAGGGCCTCGGCCGCCTGCACGCGATGGACCCGTCCGACTCGCTCTTCGGCGCCCCCGACTGGGTGGGCGACCAGGACGACGTCGACCACCCCGTCGTCATCCACGGCGACGCTTGCGCCCCCAACACCCTGCTCGCCGACGACGGCAGCTTCGCGGGCATCGTCGACGTCGGCGGCCTCGGCGTGGCCGACCGCTGGGCCGACCTCGCCGTCGCCTCCCACTCGATCGACCAGAACTTCGGGCCCGGACACCAGGACGCGTTCTGGGAGGCCTATGGCGAGCAGCCCGATGAGGAGAAGGTCCGCCACTACCTCAAACTCTGGGAAGGCTGACCAGGCCCCTCAGCGCCTCCGGAACGTGGAGGCGAACCTCGCCCGGTACTCCGTGGGCGTGACGTGCAGCCGCCGTTCGAACACGCGGCGGAGGTTCTCGTCGTTGCCGAAGCCGGAGCGCTGCGCCGCCGCGGTGACGGTGTGGCCGTCAAGGATCAGTTGCTGGGCGCCGGCGAGGCGGAACAGCCGACCCAGGTGGGGCGGGGCCTGCTGGACTCGAAGTTCGAGAACGTGCAGGCCTATACGGAGGTGGTGCAGGACGGCAGGCTCGACCTGATCGACGCCGGCAAGATGACCGTAGCCCGGCGCAATCGCGTCCAACGGCATGATCGAGGCGGACATCTACGGCAACGTGAACTCCACCCACGTCGGCGGCACGCGGATCATGAACGGTATCGGCGGCTCGGGGGACTTCACGCGCAACGCGTTCGCGTCGACGTTCATCTCCACTTCGGTGGCGAAGGACGGGGCGATCTCGGCGATCGTGCCCTTCGCGTCGCACGTCGACCACACGGAGCGCGACGCCATGGTCATCGTCACCGAGTACGGCTACGCCGACCTCCGGGGCCTGGCTCCGCGGGACCGTGTGCAGAAGGTGATCGCCGTCGCGCATCCCGACTACCGGCCGCTGCTGGAGGAGTACTACGAGCGCGCGCTGCGCGCGGAGGGCAGCCACCAGCACACGCCGCACGACCTGCGCACCGCCTTCGACTTCCATGTCAACCTGGCCACGACGGGCTCGATGCGTATGACCGACGCTTGACCTGCAACCAGGCTTAGCTGTCGAGTCTGCCAAGTTCCCTTGCCTGCCACCCACCACGCCCCGACCTACCGCTACGGGATTTCGGAGGGTGGTCGGCGTTCGGGTGGCACGTAGTCGGGGTGCCAGGGGTCGTCGGCGGGCTGCGGGAATTGGAACTTCGGGCGTGGTTCGGGAGGCTTCTCCGGTTCGGGGCGTACTCCTGCCTCGGTGTCGGGGGTGAGGAGGTCGTCGACTGCGAAGCGACGATGCCGCCGCCGTGTGC
>JAAYZP010000166.1 GCA_012514785.1 Propionibacterium sp.
CTTCGCCGACTTCCAGACGGTGCCCGGCATCATGCGCGTCGGCGGCAACAAGAAGGGCATGTTCGAGCGGGACCGCGCCCCCAAGGCGGCCGCCTACCACATCCGACAGCGCTGGCTCGCCATGCGTGATTCGCAGGGTTCCTAGGCTGGCCGTATGGAGCACATCGATCTCACCGTCCCCCTACCCGACAACCTGCAGCGGGTCGCCGACGCCGTCGCGCACGACATCACGGGTGCCTCCGGCGGGCGGCCCCGCGTCGGCATCGCCTACTCCGGCGGCGTCGACTCGACGGTGCTCGCCGCCCTGACGGCGCGCGCGATCGGCGCCGACCGCACCACCCTGGTCATGGCCGTCTCGGCCTCCCTGGCCAAACGCGAGCGCCGCCTCGCCAACCGCCAGGCCGCGCAGCTGGGCCTGCGGCTCGTCGAGGTCGAGACGCGCGAGCTGGACAACCCCGACTACGCCATCAACGACGTCGACCGCTGCTACCACTGCAAGGACGAGACGTTCGTGCGCATCGAGGAGGACGTCGTCGACGAGTACGCGCTCGACGCGGTCGCCTACGGCGAGAATCTCGACGACGCCGCACGCCCCGACCGTCCCGGCGCGAGGGCCGCCCGCGAGCACCGCGTCCTGCACCCGCTGGCCACCGCCGGCGCCACCAAGGCCGACGTCCGCGCCATCGGCCGCGCGTTCGGCATCGCCGTCGCGGACAAGCCCGCCGCACCGTGCCTCGCCAGCCGCATCCCGCACGGCGAGCCCGTCACCGCGGAGAAGCTGGCCGCCATCGACACGGCCGAGGACGCCGTCTTCGCCGCGGGCTTCTCCGACTGCCGCGTGCGTCACCACGGCGACATCGCCCGCATCGAGATACCGAGGGCGGAGTTCGCGCTCATCGCCGACGACACCACCCGCGACGCACTGCTCGCCGCCGTGCGCGACGCCGGTTTCAAGCACGCGACGATCGACCTCGCCGGCATCCAGTCCGGCGCCTTCACCCTGCAGATCCTCAGCTCCCGGCCGGAGGTGGCATGAGCGTCGCCACCCTCGACTTCGAGCGGTTCGCCCGCCGCGGCTACCCCGAGGCTGTGCTGAGCCAGGGCAAGTCGGTCGCGCAGATGACCGAGATCGTCACGTCGTGGCGGGCACGCGCCGACGAACAGCCCCTCGGGACGCTGCTGCTCACCCGCGTGAGCCCCGAGCAGGTGGCCGCGGTGCACGCGGTGCTGCCGGACGCCTTCTACGACGAGACCTCCGCCCTCATGGCCTGGCCGCCCGAGCAGCCCGAGCCCACCGGCGGGAAGGTCGTCGTCGTCTGCGCGGGCACCTCCGACCTGCGGGTCGCGCGCGAGGCGACGCTCACCGCCCGCTACCTCGGCCGTGACGTGACCGAGGTGGTCGACGTCGGGGTCGCCGGCCTCGACCGCATCCTCGCCAAGCGCGACGTGCTGCGCAGCGCCGACGTCGTCGTCGCGGTCGCCGGCATGGACGCGGCCATCGTGCCCGTCGTCGCCGGCCTCGTGGCCTGCCCTGTCGTGGCGGTGCCCACCTCCGTCGGCTACGGCACGGCCTTCGAGGGCGTCGCCGCGCTCCTGTCCATGCTGAACTCCTGCTCGCCGGGCGTCGGCGTCGTCAACATCGACAACGGCTACGGCGCCGGCCACCTCGCCGCCCAGATCTCCGCGCCGAAGGAGTACGGCGATGCATGACATCACCACCGGCGGACACCACCACGAGCCCAGTCACGAGCACCGACTGACCGCTGACGGCGAGAGCGTGCCCGTCGGCACCCGGATCGACCCGGGCACGCTGTGGAGCAACGGCGGCGAGCGCCCGCGCAGGCTCTGGATCGACGCCAGCCAGGGTGCCTCCGGCGACATGCTGCTCGGCGCGCTCCTCGACGCCGGCGCCGACGCCGCCAGCGTGGCCCGGGTGCTCGAGATCATTGCCCCCGGCAAGCTCCACCTGCAGTGGCGCAAGGTGCAGCGCGGCCCGTTCGCGGCCATGAAGGTGGATGTGATCGCCGACGAACCCGAGCCGCCCGCGCGCCACCTGGCCGACGTCAAGGCGATGTTGGAGGCCCCGGAGGTGCCGGAACGCACCCGCGAACTGGCCCTCGAGGCGTTCCGCCGGCTCGCGAAGGCGGAGGCGACGGTGCACGGCTCGGAGGTCGAGGAGGTCCACTTCCACGAGGTGGGCGCGCTGGACTCCATCGGCGACATCGTCGGCGTCTGCGAAGCTGTTCGCACGCTGAGCATCGAGCAGGCCTCCAGCTCGGTGGTGGCCCTCGGCTCCGGCACGGTGCAGACCCAGCACGGGTTGCTCACGGTGCCGCCGCCGGCGGTGGTCGAGCTGAGCCGCGGCTGGGAGGTCGAGGCCGGGGGGCCGCCGGAGGCCGGCGAGCTGTGTACCCCGACGGGGCTGACCCTGATCCGGACGCTCTGCGACGCCGTCGAGGATCTGCCCCGCATGACGATGCGCTCCGTCGGCGTCGGCGCCGGCAGCCGGGTGCGCGAGGACCGCGCCGGTGTGCTGCGCGCGTTCGTGGGCGAAACCGTCGTCCCCAAGCTGCAGCGGAGCCCGGAGCTCCCGTCCGAGCAGACCCCCGGGCGCGACCTGCGCGAAGTGTCCTCGAACGTCGACGACCTCGACCCCCGCCTCTGGCCCGCGGTGATCGACCGCCTGCTCGACGCCGGCGCCGTCGACGCCTGGCTGGTGCCGATCATCATGAAGAAGGGTCGACCCGCCCACACCATCACCGCGCTCACCCCGGCGGACGCCGTCTCGTGCGTCGCCGACGCGCTCATCACCCACACCTCGACGATCGGCGTGCGGATCACCGCACCCATGCATCGCCGCGTCCTCGAACGCGTGTGGGTCCCCGTGGAGATCGCGGGCGTCAGCGTCCGCATCAAGATTTCGGGCGACGGCCCGAACAGTTCCATCCAACAGGCCA
>JAAYZP010000167.1 GCA_012514785.1 Propionibacterium sp.
ACACTATGGCCTTTGCCCCCACTCCGCCAGATTTTCGGGGCCAAAGGCCTGCGGGAGCACCTCCTCGAACGGTTTGCGCCCCTCCGGGGTCCACACCACGAGCGATTCGTGGCGGTGCTCGTTCAACAACTGCCGGCAGCGCCCGCACGGCATGATCAGCTCGCCCCGGCCGTCGACGCAGACGAACGCGACGAGCTTGCCCCCGCCCGACTTGGCCAGCTCGGAGATGATCCCGCACTCCGCGCACAGCCCGACGGGGTAGCTCGCGTTCTCCGTGTTGCAGCCCGACAGCATCCGCCCGTCGTCGACGAGCGCCGCCGCCCCGACGGGGTACTTCGAGTAGGGCACGTACGCCAACTCGGTCATGCGCTGCGCCTCCGCCCTCAGCGCGTCCCAGTCGATCCGCATCACTGCCCCTTGACGTAGTGGGCACCGTCGGCCGCCGGCGCCCGGACGCGCCCGATGAGGCCCGCCACCGCGACGATCGTGATCAGGTACGGCAGCGCGGACAGGAACTCGCTCGGCATCGGCGTCTGCAGCGGGCCGACGGTCTGCGCCAGCTGGCGCGAGAAGCCGAAGAACAGCGCCATCGACGCCGCCAGCACCGGGTGCCAGCGGCCCATGATCACCGCGGCCAGCGCGATGAAGCCGTTGCCCGCGGTGACACCGGTGCTCTGGAATGCGCCCGAGCTGCCGATCGTGAAGAACGCGCCGCCCAGGCCGGCGAACACGCCGCCCAGCACCACGGAGGAGAATTTCGTGCGCACCACGTTGATGCCGACGGTGTCCGCCGCGTGCGGGTGCTCCCCCACCGAACGCACGCGGAGCCCCCACTTCGTGCGGTACAGCATGAACCACACGAACGCGACGGCCACCACCGCGATGTAGGTCAGCGGGCGTTGGACGAACACGATGGGCCCGACGAACGGGATCTGGCTGAGCCCGGGCACCGCGACGGGCTGCATCACCTGCACCGCGTTCAGCGTCGGGGAATCCTTCACGAGCTGGTGGAACATGAACCCGGTGAACCCGGTGGCCAGCAGGTTGATCACGACGCCGAGCACCACGTGGTCGACGAGGTACTTCAGCGCGAACACACCCAGCAGCAGCGCGGACAGCACGCCCGCCAGCACGGCCGCGAACATCGCGGCCCACAGGTTCTTCGTCAGCCCCGCCACCGCGCTCGCGGTGAACGCGGCGGTCAGCATCTGGCCCTCGATAGCGACGTTGACCACGCCCGCCCGCTCCGACAGCACGCCGCACATCGCGCCGAGCATGATCGGGGTGGCGTACTGCAGGGTGCCGTTGAGCTGGTTCGTCATCGTGAACGGCAGCGGCGAGTCCGCGGCCACCCACACGATGAAGCCGAGCAGCAGCGCGGCGCCGGCCAGCACACCCAGCCACGTGGAGAGCGGCTTCGGGATGCGGCGCACCAGGAAGAACGCGCCCACGCCGAGCAGGATCGCGGCGCACATCGCCACCACCGGCACCGCCGGGAGGGTGATCGTCGGCAGCTGGACCTCGTCGAACGCGTCCGAGAGCGCGATCCGGGAGCTGCCCGTCGACGTGAACGCGCCGATGCCGAGCAGCAGCCCGACGAGTGCGATCAGGGTGCCGGAGGAGAGCCGCTGGCGACGCTTCGCCGCCGACTCGACGACCCGCCCGGTCCCTGCGGTCTGTGGGATCACGGGGGTGCTCACGCCGCCACCGCCTTCGGCTGGGGCTTCACTTTTCGCTCACGCAGGAACGGCACCAACCACATCACGAACGCGGGCGCCGCCACGAACAGGACGATCAGCGCCTGGATGAGGTCCACCAGGTCGGAGGGCGTGTTGGCCTGCACCTGCATCGTCCGTGCGCCGGCCTTGAGCGCGCCGAACAGGAGGCCCGCGAAGAGTACGCCGAGCGGGCGGGAGCGGCCGAGCAGGGCGACGGTGATCGCGTCGAAGCCGATCGTGCCGACGATGCCCGCCGAGAGCTGCGTGGGGAAGCTGGTGATGTATTCGGGCGCGGTGACGGAGTTGACGCCCGCCAGCGCGCAGAGGCCGCCGGCGAACGCCATGGTGATGATCGTCACCCTCGACACGTTCATGCCGGCCGTGGCGGCCGCATTCGGGTTGAGGCCGACGGCCTGGATCTTCAGCCCCAGCGCGGTGCGCTCCAGCAGCCACCAGACCACGACCACCGCGATCAGCGCCAGTAGGAAGCCCATGTGCAGCCGGGTGCCGGCGATGCGCGGCAGCGTCGCGGACCATTCCAGGACGGGCCCGATCGGGTCGTTGCGGCCGGGCGCCATGAACGCGGGCTGCTGGAGCAGGTACTGCAGCAGGTAGACGGCGAGGTAGTTCATCATGATCGTCACGATGACCTCGTGGCTTCCGGTCTTCGCCTTGAGGAAGCCGACGATGCCGCCCCACAGCATCCCCATCCCGACGCCGACGACGATCACCAGCGGCAGGTGCAGGAACAGCGGCAGCCCCTTGACGGTGAAGCCGATGAACGCGCCCCAGATGGCGCCCATGATCGCCTGTCCTTGGCCGCCGATGTTGAACAGCCCGGCGCGGAACGCGAGCGCGACGCCGAGCCCTGCGAGGATCAGCGGGGTCGCTTGCGCGGTGGTCTCCGTGAAGTTCAGCCAGGAGCCGAACGAGCCCCGCAGCAGGGCCATGTAGGTGGCGGACACCTTGTCCCACGACGCGCCGAGCGCGTCACCGGGGCGGCTGAAGAAGTAGCTCCACGTCGCCGCGACCTCGGGGTCGA
>JAAYZP010000168.1 GCA_012514785.1 Propionibacterium sp.
AAGCCCTCCGCGCTGCGGGAGATCGTCGGCGCCGGCGAGCCGCTCAACCCCGAGGTGATCAAGACGGTCGAGAACGCGTGGGGGCTCACGATCCGCGACGGCTACGGCCAGACGGAAACGACGTGCTCCATCGGTAACGCACCGGGTGAGCGCGTGAAGCCGGGCTCGATGGGCAAGTTCCTGCCGGGGATGGACGTGACGATCATCGACCCGGACACCGGCGAGGAGTCCAACACGGGCGAGGTCACGCTGGGGCTGGACCCGTGGCCGTACAACCTGATGTCCGGCTACATCGGCGGCGCCCCGACGGCGCAGGCCGACGGCCGCTACCACTCGGGTGACCTCGTGACCGTCGACGCCGAGGGCTACGTCACGTACGTGGGCCGCACGGACGACGTGTTCAAGGCGAGCGACTACAAGATCTCGCCGTTCGAGCTGGAGTCGGTGCTGATCGAGCACGCGGCCGTGGTGGAGGCGGCGATCGTGCCGTCGCCGGACCCGATCCGGGCTGCGGTGCCGAAGGCGTACGTGAAGTTGGCCGAGGGGTACTCCCCCGACGCGGCGACGGCGCTGTCGATCCTGCTGTACGCGAAGCAGCGCCTGGCGCCGTACCTGCGGGTGCGCCGGGTGGAGTTCGCGGACCTGCCGAAGACGATCAGCGGCAAGGTGCGCCGCGTGGTGCTGCGCGCCCGGGAGCTGGAGTCCGGCGTCGAGATCGTCGACTTCCGCTACGAGCAGTTCACGGAGCTCCGCGGCTGATACCTCCGAGGCGTGCTGCCGACCGAAACTTCACAACGCGCCACTCGATGCCGTTCCCGCGGAAGTAAACCTTTGCTGAAGCAACGAGTGGCGAGTATTGAAGTACTTCTCGAGAGACCCCCGATTCAGCTGGTCAGGTAGTCGTCGTCGCGACGGTGGAGGCGACGGGCCGCCTCGGCCACCGACCCCGACATCGACGGGTACACCGTGAACGCCTGACTGAACTGGTCCACCGTGATCCGCTGCGACACCGCGAGCGTCACCGCATGGATCAGCTCCGAGGCCCTCGGTGCGACGATGACCCCGCCGACGATGATCCCCGTGGTGGGCAGGCAGAACAGCTTCACGAAGCCGTCCTCGAAGTTCTGCATCTTGGAACGCGCGTTGCTGGCCATCGAGATCATGACGGAGGCGACGTTGACCGCGCCGGTGTCCGCCTCCTCCTGCGTGATGCCGACGGTGGCCACCTCCGGCGAGGTGAATACGTTCGACGACACCTGCTGGATGTCCAGCGGGGTCACCGCGTCGCCCAGCGCGTGGTACATCGCGATGCGCCCCTGCATGGCCGCCACGGAGGCGAGCGGGAAGACGCCGGTGACGTCGCCGGCCGCGTAGACGCCCGGGATGTTGGTGCGGGAGACGCGGTCGACGGGGATGTGCCCGGACTCGGTCGTTGTGACGCCGGCCTCCTCGAGGCCGAGGTTCTGCGTGTTGGGGGTGGCGCCGACGGCGAACAGCGCGTGCGTGCCCGTCAGCTCCCGGCCGTCGCTGAGCGTGACCACCACGCGGTCGCCCTCGCGCCGCGCGCCCTGCGCACGCGACTCTCCGACGATATCCATGCCGCGACGCTTGAACGCCCGCTCGAGCGCGGCGGCGGCGTCGCTGTCCTGGCCGGGCAGCACCTGCTTGCGGGAGGAGACGAGCTTCACCTCGCAGCCGAGTGCGTGGTAGGCGGAGGCGAACTCGACGCCGGTCACGCCGGAGCCGACGACGACGAGCTCCCCGGGGTGCTCGTCGAGGTCGTAGAGCTGCTTCCAGTTGAGGATGCGTTCGCCGTCGTTGGGTGCCTCGGGGAGTTCGCGGGGGGTGGTGCCGGTGGCGAGGAGGATGATGTCGGCCTCGAGCACCTGTTCCTCGCCGGTCTCCAGCTCGGCGATGACGCGACGTCGACCGTCGAGCCTGCCGGAGCCCCTGAGGATGGTGATGCCTTCGGCTCGGAGCCGGTCGGCGATGTCCTCCGACTGGGCCCGGGCGAGCGCGAGGATGCGCTTGTTGACGGCCGCGTGGTCGACGGAGATCGAGTCGACCCCGCCCTCGACGCGCAGCCCGAGCTGCCTCGCATTCTCGATCCGCACGAGGACTTCGGACGTCGCGATGAGCGTCTTGGACGGCACGCAGTCCGTGAGGACGGCCGCGCCGCCCATGCCTTCGCGCTCGATCAGAGTCACCTCTCCGCCGAGCTGGCGACCCACCAGGGCCGCTTCGTATCCGCCAGGTCCGCCACCGATGATCACAACTTTGGTCACGATCCCCATCCTTCCACAGGATCGTTCACGACGCCCAGCCGCGCGGTGATTGCGCGCTGGCTACGGCTTCCCCGGCCCTAGATCAGCACCACGGCGATGCCGGCGAAGAGCAGCATGCCGACGTTGCAGTGCAGGAAGGTGGGGATGACGGTATCGCGGATGTGGTCGTGTCTGCCGTCCGCGGCGAGGCCCACGGTGGCGCCGAGCGAGATGGTGGAGGCGGGCGATCCGGCGTCGCCGAGTGCCGCGGCCGCGCCCAGCAGGGCCATGACCGCGAGGGGGCCGAGGCCGAGCTCGACGGCGAGCGGGATGTAGATGGGTGCCAGGATCGGCACGCTCGCGAACGAGTCACCGAAGCCGATGGTGATGAACAGGCCGACGAAGAGCATCAGGAAGACGCCGAGCAGCTGCCGGTCGCCGATGAAGTCGGCGGAGGCGGCGATCAGGGAGTCGATCTGGCCGGTGGCGGTCAGCAGGCCGGCGAACCCGGAGGCGACGGTGATGATCACGGCGATCTGGGCCATCATCAGCAGGCCGGTGGTGAACACGTCATCCTGCTCGTTCCAGCGGAAGTTGCCGGCGACGGTGAGGATCAGGAAGCCCACCATGGCGCCGACGAGCAGCGAGTCGAAGGCGATCTGGAAGAACAGCGCGACCCCGAGCGCGAGGAGCGTCATGATCAGCTGGAATGGGCGCAGCGTCACCGGCGTCGGGGCCGACTCCTCGACGTCGAGGGTGCTGCCGACGACGGGTTCCTCGTAGTCGCGCGGGCGACGGTAGCTGATGAACACCGCGAAGAGCATGCCCGCGATCAGCCCCATCACGGGCCAGAACATCGCCTTCCAAGTCATGTCGGGCGTGCCGACGAGCCCGTAGGCGGCGCCGAACTCGTTGAAGTTGGGCAGCAGGATCTCGTTCAGGTAGATGGCGCCGAAGCCGGTGGGCAGCAGCAGGTAGCTGGCGCTCATGGAGCAGGCGAGGATGCAGGCCACCGCGCGGCGGTCGACGCGCAGCCGGTTGAGGACGCCGAGCAGCGGCGGGATGAGGATCGGGATGAACGCGATGTGCACGGGCACGATGTTCTGCGACATGAACGAGGCGGCGACGAACAGCCCGAACAGGCCCCACTTCACACCCTTGCCTGTGGCCTGTTCGTCGGTGCCGGCGCGGCGGCTCACCCAGCGGGCGAACATCTCGAGCAGCCCGCTGCGGGCCAGCGCGACTGCCAGCGCGCCCACCATCACGTACGTGAGGCCCACCTGGGCGCCGATGAGCAGGCTGCCGTTGAACGCCTCCAGCGAGCCCTCGATGCCAAGGCCCGCGTGCAGGCCGCCGAGCAGCGCGGAGACGATGAGGGCCACCATCACGGGCACGCGGATGAGGCAGAGCGCCACCATCACGACGATGGCGAGCACCACGGCGTTGATCGAGTTGCCCGTCAGCTCGGTGATGGCGTAGACGACGAGCAGGCCCAGCACCGTGAGTGCCGCCGGTAGCGGGACCATCTCCCGCAGCCGGATCCTGTCCTGGGTCTTGTCGTCGTCGATGGTTGTTGTCACGGTGATCCTCCAAACTCGGGCACTAGCATCCCACCAGCGCCGAGTTCGGTAGCGGCGACCCCCGCGTCAGGCCTCGGTGTCGACCATCACCAGCTGCATGCGGCAGTCGGTCAGCGCCACGACGGCGTGGCTCTCGTCGGGCGCGAGGTAGATCACGTCGCCGGGCTTCATGATGTTGGGTTCGCCGGCGACGTCGAATTGCATCTCTCCCTCGAGGAGGGTGACGACGACGGCCCGCGGCGAGGTGTGCTCGGTCAGCATCTGGCCGGCGCCGAAGGTGAAGACGACGACGCGCATCAGCGGATTGTTGACCACGACGCGGGAGGTGGTGGATTCGGTGACGACGGGCAGCTGGTCGTTCAGGCCGAGGACGACGACGGAATCGGTGGTTTCAGTCTTTTTCACAACGCCAGATTATCCGAACTGTTCAGAGATACTCGTGCGGGGTGGCGATCGTTCAAGCGAGGAACTCGGGCACCGCTTCCTTGGGGCGGCCGATGATGGCGCGGTCGCCGTCGGCGTCATGTCGGACGAGGATGGGCCGCTGGAGCAGTGCGGGATGCTCTGCCAGCACGGCAACCACCTGCTCCTTCGTCTCGACGTCGGCGTCAGTGAGCCCGAGGCGCTTGAACGCGACGTCGCGGCGCACGAGGCGGGTGTGGTCGTCGAACATGGCGACGAGCTCGCGCAGCTGCTCGGCTGTGGGCGGGGTCTTCAGGTACTGCACCACCTCGTAGCTCCGGCCGGATCCCTCGAGGGTCTCGAGCGCGGCGCGAGAGGTGGAGCAGCGGGGGTTGTGGAACATGGTGATCTCTTCGCTCATGCCCCCAGTCTGGCCTGTTCCGCCAAGCGATGCCGCTCAGGGGGCGAAGGCCCGGACGCCGGATGCGGCGTGCGCCCACCCTGTGTCCGCGACCCGCGCAGCATCCGCGCATCGAACTAGCGGCTCCGGGTCAGGGTTGATGGTTGAGCCGCGCCGCGACGGAGTCGCCGCGCGTGGTCGAAACCACCCGCGACCCGCGCTGGGATTTGACCACGGCTACCTGCCCAGCACGAATCCCGAGCAACCCTGCTCCCCCAGCGCGTCCCCGCTCAGCTCCAGGAGCTCGACCGTCCCCGCGTCGCTGGATGCCACCGCGTCCGCGACCTCGCCGATCAGCGCCAACGCCTTCGGCCCCGACCCGCCACCGTCGGGTGTCATGTTGAGCCGTACCCCGTCGAACGTGCCCTTCGCGAGATAGTCGCCGATCGGGCCGGACTCCCCCACCCACACGACGTCGGCCGTCACGTCGAACTGCATCGACATCATCCGCTCGAACGAGACGCTCATCTCCCGGTCACCGTCCTCGCAGACGACGTGACCGGACCACGACCCCTCCACCAAGTTCTCGACCGCGGCCACCTGCAAGGGTTCCATCCCGCGGTTGGGCGCGACGAACCCCATGACGACGTCGAACGCGAACCCTGCGACAGCCACCGCCCCCGCCAGCAGCACGACAAGGCAGCCCACCGGGCCCAGGCAGCCGGTACCGGAGCGGGTGGGCGTCGGTGCCGCGTTATACGGGTTGTGCGGGTTGAACCGGCACGTCGTACTGTGCCCGGGGAATCCCCCGCACTCCGAACAGGAACCTGGATGACTCATGGCAGCAGCGCCTCCCCTTTGTCCGTCGCCCCCGCGACGTTCGCCTGCTTGCCGATGAACACTAGCCGGGAAGATCGCCCGCGGCTAGGCCTACTCTCCAGGTGGCCGCTACGGGTCGTCGGAGCGCGCTCGGCGTTCGGGTGGCACGTAGTCCTCATGCCAGGGGTCGTCGGCAGGCTCCGGGAACTGGAACTTCGGGCGGGGTTCGGGAGGTTTCTCCGGTTCGGGGCGCACTCCCGCAGAATCAGGGGCGAGGAGGTCGTCGACTTCGAAGCGACGATGCCGCCGCCGTGTGCGAGTGATATCGATCTGTCGGGGTGGGATGAACCACGGCTGACCCGTGACCGGGTCCAGGACGACCTGCCACTGCCACTCGGCCGCCTCCCGCGGATCCGGCTCCACCAGTCGGTGATGATGCGGGCACAGCAACACCAAGTTGTCGAACGACGTGACGCCGCCGTCCCACCAGGGCTGGATGTGATGCGCCTCACAGGCGGCGACGCGGGCGCCACAACTCGGGAACGCGCAGCCCCGATCCCGCAGCCGCAACGCCGCACGGATAGGCTTGGTGACCCAGCGCTCCGCCTGGCCCACATCCAGGGGCTCACTCTTGCTGCCGAGGACGATCGGGATGATCTCCGCGTCACAGGCGAGCCGCCGCGCTTCGCCGGGTGTGAGCTGCTCGCCGGGGAGGTTCAGGATCTCGGCGCGGCCGAGGCCGGTCAGCAGCATGGTCCAGGGCAGCAGGATGTGGACATGCGGGCGGTCGCCGCCCTGCGCGGGTACTTTCTCGGTGGAGGCAGCCAGGGCCGCCAGCTCGACGAGGGCGTCAGCCCGGCGGGTGTCACGATCCGGCACCGCTTCCCCGTTCTCGCGGTACTTGGACGCCGGCCGGATCAGAGCTTCGAGCTGCGCTTCAACAGGGCGGCGTCGGCTGCAGGGAGCGAACCACTCAGCCTCACCCCACCGTGGAAATCGGAGTTGAGCCGGAAGTAGCGCCGCGCCTTCGCCCGACGCGCCTCCCGATCCAACCGGTCGGCCTCCTCCTGTTCGGCACCTTCCGGGTCCAGCAGCTCCCACATCCTCGTCGCAGCAATCCGGAGCTCGTGCGGGCCGAGCCGGTCACAGAACCCCAGCAACTCACGCTGACACCGCTCCAACGCCACGTCACCGACCATGCCGGGCAGCTTCTTCAACCCGTACACAATCGCCTCCGCCTGGGCCAGGGAGAGCGCACCGTCCCGCAGCGCCTCGGCGAGGACCCAGAACCGGCCCGAGAGCTCCCCCGCCAGGCGGACCGACGCGGAGGACTGCGCCGTGGTGGCACGAGGCGAAGTGCGCACCCGATCCAACACCTCCACTGCACCACCATGCCGAGCCTCCCCGATCAGATGCAGACGGAGGCCAGCCAACTGCGCCTCGACCTCATCCAGATCCGCCAACAGCTCCACGAACTCCGCCACGTCCTCCTCCGTGGCGACCCGCAGAGCGCACACGTGCTCACCGACGGCCTCCACCGCCAGCTTCAGATCACGCACCTTCTCGCTCATGGAAACATCATGTCAGCCACCTCTGACAACCTTTTTCGGCCCGACACGCCGACCGCGAAACTCACTCATAACGATTTGATAACGCATGCGGGGCAGGGTATCGCCGCTAGCAGGAGGCCCTTTCGGCCAACACGCCCTTCCGAGATCTCGTGAACCCATTGATCCATTGCCACAACCCTGTCAGTATTGACGGAGTCTCCGTTGTGACTTCTGGCCGCACTGAAAAGTTGCGTCTGTCCAACGGAGACCCTTTCGTTTCCCCAGAGGCACCGTTCAATTTGTCCACGTGTTCACGTAGCATGAACACATGAGTTCAATGAACGCCGTCGACCGTGTGGCAGAGCACCTTCACACGTGGGGCGACGGCACGCACGTCCACGTTCGAAGCGACCAACTCCTAGTCGACCTGCCGACACGTGACTCCCCTAGGACATGGGCGGTGACGTACCTACCGGGAGCCAGGGCCGAGGTCTCGACTCAGGAATGGTCGCGACTGCAGGAGAACGCCGGGCGTCGCGCCATCGTCGCGCACGATTTCGTGGATCCGAAGCAGGCGGAACGGTACCGGGAACGCCGTATCCCGTACGTCGACACGGTGGGGAACGCTTGGATCCAGGTCCCCGGATTGCACGTGTGGGTGGAGGGCCGGCGCCCGCTACGTCCAGAACCAGCCACGAAGTCGCGCGCATTCACGCGTGCTGGCGCCGCTGTGACCTTCGTGCTGCTCGCCCGTGAAGACTTCGTGGAACGGCCTGTCAGAGAGATCGCGACTGCAGCGAAGGTTTCTCTGGGCACTGCACACCACGCCTTGACGGACTTGGGTGACCAGCGCTTCCTGGCCGGCGGCTTGGATAAGCGCTCGGGGCTCAGAAACCATGAACGACTACTGACACAGTGGGTAGCTACCTTCGCGAGTCGTTTACTCCCGAGTCTCCGCTCGCGGCATTTGTCGGGGCCATCACCAGACGTGTGGCGGCGACTAGCCACCGACGAGGCGCTGAAAGTCGTCGTAGCGGGCGAGGCAAACCACCCAGCGCTCATCCGTCCGACAACCACGACGCTCTACGGAGAGTTCCCTTGGACGGACGCGACGCGGGTGGGCAGGCTCCGGCGCATCGAGGAGGAGGAACCCAATGTCATACTGCGTGAGTATTTCTGGAACTCGGAAGAACTTGAGCTGGGCGAGAAGGGCCAGTTGTTGCTCGACTACGCCGAGTTGTTCTCGAGCGATGACAGTCGGCAGCGGGAAGTAGCTGGGGACTTGAAGGTGCGCTTCCTTGGCTGAGATCACTCCCAGCATTCATTCCATTCCCACCGCAGTGTGGGAGGACCTCAATGCCCGATTTCCTGACCTCATGTTGTTGGGTGCCCATGCCCGTGACCACGTCCTACACACACGCGCGCGTTTGCCGATCCCACGAGCAACAACCGACCTGGACATCGCCATCGGTGTGGACTCCCCTTCCACTTATCGCACGCGCACACGAGAGCTCACCAAGCTTGGGGATACAGGGACCTCGTTCCTGATCGCGGACCACCGTGTCGACATCATTCCCTTCGGCGGCCTGACACCCGGCGAACACGGCTACCTCGAACTCGAGCCCGGCGTGTTCACCGATGTCACTGGATTGCAAGAGGCTTACGAGAATGCAGAAATTCTTGCCTTGGATGGTTTCGAAGTCCGCACTCCCACCTTGGAGGCCCTCGTCGTGCTGAAAACCATCGCATGGATGATGCGGGGACCAACGACTGACAAGGACGCGACTGACTTGGTGGAACTCCTCAAAGCGACTGCTGAGGGAGACTACGAACCCCGTATCTGGACCGCGACCGCGTCGGGCCTCCTCGACAGGTTCTTGCCGGACGAGATTGGCGCCTACCTAACAGGCAAGGAAGTCGCCGCGATCTTCGGCACCTCGGCCCAGGAACGTTGTTTGGACGCCTGGGATGGTCAGCACACCCCTAAACTTGTTGCCGCAGGAGACGAATGGTCGCAGTCGTTTGAAGAGCGTCTCAAAGCGCTCGCGAGCGGCGTTCGGGAGCACGTCTAGCCGAACTACAACCGGGGCGCGGAAGCAACGGAAGGGAAGACCACTCATCTGGACACCGACGGCCCGTTCGCCGAGCGAGGGCGAGTTCAGCGACCTGCAGAAAAGCTAGGTGCCCCCGAGATCGAAATGCGACGATGGGAGCATGGACCAGCGCATCAGCTTCGTCACCCTTGCCGTCGACGACCTCGCCCGCTCCTACGCCTTCTACATCGACGGGCTCGGCTGGCAGCCGGAGCTCCACGTGCCCGGCGAGGTGCTCATGATCCGCGTCGGGCCGCACGTGATGCTCAGCCTCTGGGACGCGGCCGAGTTCGAGAAGGAGGTCGGCCCGATCACCCGGGGCGACGGCGTGCCGCCGATCACGCTGGCCCACAACGTCGCCACCGAGCCGGAGGTCGACGCCGTCCTGGAGCTCGCACGTCGAAGCGGCGCGGACCCCGTCGAGGCGGCGCGTCGTCGCGATTGGGGCGGCTACTCCGGCTACTTCGCGGACCCCGAGGGGTACCGCTGGGAGGTCGCCGTGAACCCAGGCCCGATCGGGCAGTCGCTGCTCCCCTGACTAGGTCAGCAGCCCATGCCGGGCGAAGATCTCCATACACGCGGGCCGGCGTCGGTTCTTCTCGACGACCTCGTCCAGGAACCGCTCATACCCGTCGTTGTCGCCCGCCCGCCTCGCGGCCGCGCGCATAGCCTTCATCAGCTCGGCCGCACCCTGATAGTTGCTCCGGTGGGCGGTCTCCAGCCACGACCACACAAGATCCCGATAGACCGGCAGCGTCTCGGCGGGATGCGTCTCGGCGCGCACGGCGCAGAGCTGCTCCCAGACGCCGGCGCGGCTGGCCGCATCGGGTTCCTCGTTCGCCAACGCCCAGGCCTCGTCTGTTCGCCGCCCCTCGACGAGTAGGCGCAGGTAGTCCGCCGGCGAGCCGGACCTGAGCACGGCCTCCGCGTCGTCGCGCTCCGATTCCCATAGCCCCAGCGAGCTGGCGGCCCGCCGCAACTCATCGAACGTCGTGTACGACGGATGGGCCCGCAGCCGGCTCCATCGCAGTTCCATGGCTGCTTCCGGCCTACCGTCAGCCAGGTACCGCTCGACGACGTAACTCGCCAACGGCCCGGTCTGGTGGAACCACTGCAGCGTGAGCCCGAACTCCGCGTACTCCAGCGCCGCGTCGGCCAGGCCCGCCTCGTCGAGGGCTTGGACGAGGCGCATCGCCACGGCGGCGTGCGTCGGTTTGCCGCCGGAGGCTTCGACGATGGCGTCGACGTCGCGGTCGAGGATGGCGAGGCGGACGAGCGGGTAGGTGCCGTAGTCGCCGAGGTCGGTGGCGAGGATGCGCTTCCGGTAGGCCTCCACGACATCGGGGCCGAGTGCCTCGGCGTAGGCGAC
The DNA here is from genome assembly GCA_012514785.1 of Propionibacterium sp. GTDB lineage: Bacteria > Actinomycetota > Actinomycetes > Propionibacteriales > Propionibacteriaceae > Arachnia. The sequence goes on from JAAYZP010000168.1 coordinate 10,478, forward strand.
GATGTCGGGGTCGAAGTAGTCCTGCTTGCCGTCGTAGCGGAACTTGTAGATCCATTCCCCGATGCGCCGCTTCTCCTTGGTGGTGAGCGACGGCGCAGCCGCGGCCACGGCGGTGGCGTGGGCTCCAAGGAGGTCCTCGACCTGCATCCCCTGCGCACCCGACGACGTGTCGCTGCGCAGCGCCGTGCGCACCGTGAGCGTGAGCGCCCGTTCGATGACCCGGATGAAGTCCGCGTCCGCGGACTCCGCGCTGTCGCGCAGGAGCTGGACCAGATCCTGGGCCTCGTCGGCGTAGCGATTGGCTTGGCGGTAGTCGTAGAACCGAAGCCTGGGCGCGAGGACGGCGTTCACCTCCGCCATGAGCCCGGCGTCGTCCTGCGTCTCATCCAGCATCGACAGCCGCAACCGCTCGCCCGTTCCCGGCACCGAAGCCACGAGTCCCAGCACGATGTCCTGCAGCTCGTCCCTGGTGCGCCCGTCGAGCCAGCGATGAAGTTCGTCCGTCATGGCGCAATTCTCTCACCTGAGCATCTGGACGTCAGAAGCCGTAGAGCGCAAAGCTGCTTCCTGCCTGGAAGTGTCCGCAAACGACCGCTAGAACGATCTTGCGGCCCCGAAAGCGGCTAAATCGCATTCGAGTGGTCGATCGCGAACAGCCTGCGGTCTCGACCTGTTCGTGATCGACCACTCGATTACGGTTCTGGCGAAAACGGGGGTGCAAGAACGCGCTGGCGGTCGATCGCGAACAACTCGTTCGTGACCCCACAGACGACAGGCACGCTTCCTCCCCGAGGCTGCTCGCACTAGAGTCTTCCCCATGCAGACCTCGCTCCGCCGTCAACCCCGCCCTCCGTGGCGGGTGTTGTTCACGGAATGGAGTAACGATGGCTCATTCGCCGCATCGCAACTGGAAGGGTTGCCCGGTCTGTAAGCCTTGGAAGGACAACCGCCTCGGCCGCGCGTACCGCGAGCCTTGGGCGGTCCTGCGCAAGCTCGGCAAGCGTCGCCGGCTGGGGCGCAACTACCTGGGCGACTGACCCGCCCCTGGGCGCACCGGGCGTCAGATGAGTTCGAGGGGCGCGTCGTCGTCGGGCTTGGGGAAGGCCGCGTCGAGCTCGGCGAGATCGTCGGCGGTGAGCCGGATGTCGGCCGCCGCGGCGTTCTCCCGCACGTGTGCCTCCGACGACGCCTTCGGGATCGCGAACACGCCCGGCCGCGAGATCACCCAGGAGAGCGCCACCTGCGCCGCCGTCACGCGGTGGCGCGCAGCCACCGACGCCAAGGCCCGGCTCCGGGCCAGCCCGCCCTCCCCGATGGGTGAGTACGCCATCAGCGGCACGTCGAGCGCAAGCTGGTCGTCGAGCAGGCCGGTCTCGGACCAGCGGGATTCGAGGTTGAGGAGCACCTGGTTGGTGGCCGGTCGGTTCTGCCGCTCCGGATCGCGACGATGGCCCGCCCGCGCGATCTCGGTCACCTCGCGCAGGCGGTCGCGGTCGAAGTTCGACACACCCCACGCGCGAATCTTGCCCGTGCGACGCAGTTCCTCGAAGGCCTCGACCGTCTCGGCGAGCGGGTGCCGCCCCTCCCAGTGGAGGAGGTAGAGGTCGAGGTGGTCGGTGCCGAGCCGGCGCATGCTCGCGTCGCATGCGCGGATGGTGCCGCGGCGGCTGGCGTTGCTGGGCATCACCTTGGAGACGAGGTAGACGTCGTCGCGACGTCCCCGGATCGCTTCGCCCACGAGCTGTTCGGAGCGGCCGGAGCCGTACATCTCGGCGGTGTCGATGAGCGTCATGCCAAGCTCGATACCCGTGCGCAGCGCTGTGACCTCCGAGTCACGCCGCGACGGCGAATCCCCCATCTTCCAGGTGCCCTGGCCGAGCACAGGCACCTGCTCGCCCGCGACGGTGATCATCTTCGTCATTGGTTCAGGCTAGCCCCGCGAGCCATCGCGTTGCAGTGAGGAGTCAAGCAGTCACCGTGGGATGGAAGTAGTCGTACAGCGCGACGTCGATGGGTTCGTCGAAGTGCAACATCATCGTGACGACGTCCAAGTCTCGCCCGCGGTCGTCAGGCATCGTCGTCTGCTGTGCCTCGTGCGACGTCGCTTGACCCAGATAGTAGAAGTCGCTCCCTTCGGCGTCGTCCTTCTTGACGAAGACATGGATGTCCACCTCGTTGTCGACGATGGCCTGCACCTCGGGGCTCTGCAGGGTTCGGCGGCTCCTGGTGAACCAGTGCATGGTGGACCTGACAGTTGAATCTGCAGGCTTCGGGCACGCTCGGGAGATATGCGTTCCAGCCTTTGCGCACGCATGATTACCGCACCGACACTGACACCGTAGTCAGCCTTGATGCGCAGATAGGCGTCAAGATTCAGGGACTCTGTTACACGCGACTCGATGACTGATGCGGGGAGGAGGAGCGCACCCGCGAAGCTATGTGCACGCAGTTCCTGAGGAGCCCGGCTACTCGTCCAGGTCTGAGGCGCGGAAGCGTCCCAGATGTGGTGGGCCATTTCATGAGCAAGTGTGAAGCGCATGACTGCACCCGGCATCACCGAAGCCAGAGCGATTAGCGGCCGAGAGCTGCCCCGGACCGGTATGGAAATTCCAGAATGCTTGGGCGCTTCGACACCGCCGTGGAAGTCCAAGTGCGTGACCACCCCGAATCCGAACCGCTCCAAGAAGCGTGTCATGTTGGTGATCGGCCCGTCCTCGCTCAGCCCAGCCAACTGTCGCAGGCGAACCGCTGCTTCCTCGGGGCCAAGCCCTTCGATGTCGGGTGGCAGACGGACCTCGTGGTACCCGGAGCCACGGGAGGCAGCTTCGAATACCCTGGCCGCTTCACGATACTGCCGGACGATTCTTCGCTCATCCGCAACCTTGGCACCGCTGCTCTTCCGAAACGTTGGGAATCCAAGATCCATGTACGAGGGCTGCACGGTAAAGAAGCTCTCGGGGAGCCCAAACTCCGCCCGCGCTTGTGTCATCAGACGCTCATTGAGCGGGCGCTCCGCCTTCTCGATCTGGGAGATCACTGGCTGGGAAGTCCCCAGGATTCTCGCCAACGCCGCCTGCGTCAGCCCTTCAAACTCTCGAAGGGCCTGGAACCGTTGGCCGTTGAACAGGGCGGTGCTCATTCAGCCTCACCCCCAGGACCAGATTGGAATGAAATACCATCGATTGTTACACGCTCTGGATAACTCGCCAACGACTCT
>JAAYZP010000169.1 GCA_012514785.1 Propionibacterium sp.
AGACGCTGGGGTGGAACCGGATGCCGCCCTTGAACGGGCCCAGCGCCGAGTTGAACTCGACGCGGAAGCCGCGGTTGACCTGCACCTCGCCTCGGTCGTCCACCCAGGGGACGCGGAAGATGATCTGGCGCTCCGGCTCGCAGATGCGCTCGATCACCTTCGCCTCGAGGTATTCCGGGTGCTTCTTCACGACCGGATCGAGTGATTCCAGTACCTTGCGTGCGGCTTGGTGAAACTCTGCTTCGCCGGGGTTGCGGGCTACGACGGACTCGTAGACACCCTCCAGGGCTTGCTCCATCCCACTTCTCCAATCGATACCGGTCGTTCGGCAGTGTACTGGCAGCCGCGCGTGCCGATACGCGCGAGGATCGTCGGGTCCGAATAGCGGACGACGCCCATCGTCCGGGCTTCGCGTGTGCGGAGGCCCGCCCGTCAGACCGCCGCGGCGGCCAGCTGCCCGCAGGCGCCGTCGATCTCGCTGCCGCGCGTGTCGCGCAACGTGACCGGCACCCCGCGGCGCTCCAACGTGTCGATGAACGCGCGCTCGTCAGACTTTCGCGACGCCGTCCACTTCGAGCCCGGCGTGGGGTTCAGCGGGATGAGGTTGACGTGCACCCAGCCCCAGTCCCCTCGACGCTTCAACAGCCGGGCGAGTTCCTCGGCCTGCTCGACGGAGTCGTTGATGTCGCGCATCATCGCGTACTCGATGGAGACGCGGCGCTTCGTCTTCTCGGCGTAGTTCCAGACGGCGTCGACGACCTCGTCCACCGGCCAGCGGGTGTTGATCGGCACCAGCTCGTCGCGCAACTCGTCGACGGGCGCGTGCAGGCTGAGCGCCAGCGTGAGCGGCAGGCCCTCGTCCATGAGCTGCTGGATCCTGGGCACCAGGCCGACGGTGGAGACCGTGATGCCGCGCGCGCTCATCCCGAAGCCGTTCGGGCTGGGCTCCAGCATCGTGCGGATCGCGCCGAGGACTGCGTTGTAGTTGGCCAGGGGCTCGCCCATGCCCATGAAGACGATGTTGTTGAGCCTACCGGTGGTCCCCGGGATGGCGCCGCTGGCGAGCGCCTGGTCGGCTGCGAGCACCTGCGCGGTGATCTCGGCCTGCGAGAGGTTGCGCTTCAGGCCGCCCTGGCCCGTCGCGCAGAAGGGGCACGCCATGCCGCAGCCGGCCTGCGAGGAGATGCACAGGGTGCTGCGGCTCGGGTAGCGCATGAGCACCGACTCCAGCAGCGTCGCGTCGTGGAGGCGCCAGAGCGTCTTGACGGTGCGTCCGGCGTCGGCGGTCTGCTGCTGGACGTGCGTCAGCAGGTTGGGGAAGAGCTGCTCCCCCAGCTCGCCGCGGATGGCGGCCGGCAGGTCGGTGAACTGTTCGGCGTCGTCCTCCAGCCGGTCGAACACCTGGCGGGAGATCTGGTCGGCGCGGAACTTCGGCAGGCCCATCGCGACGACGGCCTCCCGGCGTTCGTCGATGTCGAGGTCGAACCAGTGCTTCGGAGGTTTGCCTCGTTTCGGTGCCTCGAACACCAGCGGCAGCTGCTTCATGCTTATGATCCCATCGCGAGGTTGAGGATGAACCAGCCCACGGGGAACGCCATGACCATGGAGTCGAGCCGGTCCATGACGCCGCCGTGTCCCGGCAGCCAGTTGGACATGTCCTTGATGCCGGCATCGCGCTTGATGAGCGACTCGGCGAGATCCCCCACTGTACCCGCGATCGAAACGAACACCCCGAAGGCGATCCCGATCCACCAGGCCATGTCCAGCAGGAACACGGCGGATGCGACGCTGACGATCACCGAGAGCCCGACGCCACCGGCGAACCCCTCCCAGGTCTTGCTCGGGCTGATGTCCGGCGCCATCTTGTGTTTACCGAACAGGACCCCGACGGCGAACGCCCCGGTATCCGAGGCGACCACGGCGATCAGGATCGCCCAGATCCGAGCCGCGCCGTTGTCGGGGGCCAGCAGGAGCGCGACGAACACCCCGATCAGCGGCAGGTACACGATGATGAGGCTGCTGGCCGCGACGTCGCGGATGAAGCCCTCGGCCGGCCCGCGGAAGAGCCGGATCACGAAAGAGGCGAGCATCATGCCCACCAGGCACGAGAAGGTGAAGGTCATCGTCGAGACGCCCACGTCGGGGGCGACCGTCACGAAGTAGCCGCCCACGATGATGAGCGCGGTGCCGATGACGATCGGTACGGTCTCCGCCCGCATGTCCTTGCGTGCGACGGCGCGGCTGACCTCAACCACGCCCAGGCACAGCAGCAGCGCGACGTAGACGATGAAGAGCCAGTGGAACCAGACCAGCCCGACGACGATCGGCGCGAGGAGTGCAAGCCCCACCCCGATCGCCACCGGGAGGTCCCGGCCGGCTCTCGGGGTCCTCGGCTTGTCCGACTCGGCCATCAGACCTCGGAGAGTTCCTGCTCCTTGTTCCTAAGGAGATCGTCAATCTGGTCGATGAACTTCTTGGTCGTCGAGTCGATCGACTTCTCGGCGCGCGCGAGATCGTCCTCGCTGATGTCGCCGTCCTTCTCCGCCTTCTTCAGCGCGTCCATGCCGTGGCGACGGGCGTTGCGCACCACGATGCGCGCGTCCTCGGCCTTGCTGCGGGCGAGCTTGATGTAGTCCTTGCGGCGCTCCTCGGTGAGCTGCGGCATGACGACGCGGATCGAGTTGCCGTCGTTGCTGGGGTTGACACCCAGGTCGGCGTCACGGATCGACTTCTCGATGGCGCCCATCGCGCTGCGGTCGAACGGAGTGATCAGCATCGTGCGCGGATCCGGCGACGTGAACGAAGCGAGCTGCTGCAGCGGCGTCGGCGCACCGTAGTACTCGGCATTGAGCTTGTTGAACATCGCAGGATGGGCACGGCCCGTGCGGATGGTAGCGAGGTCCTCGCGGGCGTACTCGACCGCGTCCTCCATACTTTGGGCGGCTTCCTTTTCGGTTGCGGCGATCATGGATGATCGCTCCTTCCTTTTCTAGCGGGAGACGAGGGTCCCGATTCCTTCGCCCTCGATGACGCGGGCGATGTTTCCGTTCTCGGAGAGGTTGAAGAAGATGATGTCGAGATCATTGTCGCGCGCCAACGCGATCGCCGTCGCGTCGGCCACCTTGAGGTCCTCGGCCAGGAACTGGTCGTAGGTGAGGTGGTCGAACTTCTTGGCGTCGGGATTGGTGCGGGGGTCGGAGTCGTACACGCCGTCGACGCCCTGCTTGCCCATGAGCAGCACCTCGGCGCTGATCTCGAGCGCGCGCTGGGCCGCGACGGTGTCCGTCGAGAAGTACGGCATGCCGGAGCCGGCGCCGAAGATCACGAGCCGGCCCTTCTCCAGGTGGCGCTCGGCGCGGCGAGGGATGTAGGGCTCCGCGACCTGGCCCATCGTGATGGCGCTCTGGACGCGGGTGTTGATGCCCTCTTTCTCGCAGAAGTCCTGCAGCGCGAGGCAGTTCATCACGGTGCCGAGCATGCCCATGTAGTCGGCGCGGTCCCGCGCCATGCCGCTGACGGAGAGCTCGGCCCCGCGGAAGTAGTTGCCGCCACCGACGACGACCGCCACCTGGGTGCCGCCACGGACGACGTCCGCGATCTCCTTGGCGATCTTCGAGACGACGATCGGGTCAACGCCGAGTTTGCCCCCGCCGAACACCTCGCCGGAGAGCTTGATCAGTACGCGTTGAAAAGCCGGGGCCATAGCAACCTTCCCTATATGGCTGTGCGCCGCGAGGAGACCCTACGCGGCGCACGCCACTCTACTGTGTTTTGTTTCGCTCAGCCCTGGACGGCGAAGCGCGCGAAGCGCCCCACGGTCATACCAGCTTCCTTGAGCACGGCACCGACCGACTTCTTGTCCTCCCAGACGGCCATCTGGTCGACCAGGCTGACGTCCTTGAAGAAGCCGTTCAGGCGGCCCTCGGTGATCTTGGGGATGGCGCCTTCGGGCTTGCCCTCCTCACGGGCCGTGGCCTCGGCGATACGACGCTCATTGGCGACGACGTCCTCCGGGACGTCCTCACGGCTCACGTAGTCGGGCGACATGGCAGCGATCTGCATGGCGACCTGGTGGGCGAGCGTCTCGTCGCCGCCCTGGTACTCGACCAGCACGCCGACCTGCGGGGGCAGGTCCGAGGCGCGACGGTGCAGGTACAGGTGCGTGGTGCCGTCGAAGTTCGCGGCGTCGACGAGCTGCAGGTTCTCGCCGATCTTCACGGCCAGGTCGGAGACGGCGTCGGCGACGGTGGCATCACCGAGCTTCGCGGCCTTGGCGGCCTCGAGGTCGGTGGCACCGGCGCCGGCGATCGCGTCGACGATCTGGTCGCCCAGGCCGACGAACTCGGCGTTCTTGGCGACGAAGTCCGTCTCGGCTGCGAACTGGATGAGGATGCCGTCGCGGCCCGCGACGATGCCGTTGGTGGCTTCGCGGTCGGCGCGCTTGGCGGCCTTCGCGAGGCCGGAGATGCGCAGGCCCTCGACGGCCTTGTCGTAATCGCCCTCAGCCTCGACGAGAGCCTTCTTCGCATCCATCATGCCCGCGCCGGTGGCGTCGCGGAGCTTCTTCACGTCTGCGGCAGTGATAGCCATAACAAGCAATCCGTTCTTGGTTGGTGGTGGATCAGTTGGTTTCTTCGGCGACGGCCTCCGCCTGGGTCTCCCCGGTGTCGTCGGCACGCTCGAAGGCCTCTTCGGCCTGCTCTGCGGCTTCCTCGGCCTTGGGCGTCGACTCGGAGATGTCGGTCTGAGCCGGTGCGGCGAGGTCGGGCTCGACAGCCGTAGCGGGTGCCTCTTCGGCCGGGGCGGCGGCCTCGGCAGGCGCGGCAGCCTCAGCCTCTGCGGGGGCTTCGGTCTCTACGGGCGCTTCGGTCTCGGCGGTGGCCTCGGCCTGCGGCGCGTCCTCGGCGCCCAGGAGTTCGCGCTCCCAGTCGGGCATGGGCTCGGCGACAGCTTCTTCGCCCGTGCGTCCCTGCGAGCGCTCGATGAGGCCGTCGGCGACGGCGTCGGCGATGATGCGCGTCAGCAGTCCGACGGAGCGGATCGCGTCGTCGTTGCCGGGCACGGCGTAGTCGACCTGGTCGGGATCGCAGTTGGTGTCGAGGATGCCGACGACCGGGATGTTGAGCTTGCGCGCCTCGTCGACGGCGAGGTGCTCCTTGTTGGTGTCGACGATCCAGACCGCCTGCGGGGTCTTGACCATGTCGCGGATGCCGCCCAGCGTCTTGGCGAGCTTGTTCTTCTCGCGCTCGAGCTGCAGCAGTTCCTTCTTCGTCAGGCCGGAGGCGGCGACGTCGGTGAAGTCCTTGGCTTCGAGCTCCTTGAGGCGGGCGACGCGCTTGGCGACGGTCCCGAAGTTCGTGAGCATGCCGCCCAGCCAACGCTGGTTGATGTAGGGCATGCCGACGCGGGTGGCCTGCTCGGCGATCGCTTCCTGCGCCTGCTTCTTCGTGCCGACGAAGAGCACCTGGCCGCCGCGGGCGACGACGCTCTTGACGAACTGGTACGCGGAATCGATGTAGCTGAGGGAGAGCTGGAGGTCGATGATGTAGATGCCGTTGCGCTCGGTGAAGATGAAGCGCTTCATCTTCGGGTTCCAGCGGCGGGTCTGGTGCCCGAAGTGCACGCCGTTCTCGAGCAGTTGGCGGGTGGTGACGACGGCCATGGCCGTTCCTCTCGCGGTCGGTGTGGTGCTACCGACCTTGCATCGTGTGGGTCTCAGACCCACGGTGGTTTGGTCCTGATGCACTCGGCGCCTCACCCGCCGGGGCGGGACCACAAGGCTGACCGGGGCTGCGCCCTCAGTGCATGCGAAGTCACCTGCAATGTTTGCAGGTGCGTACGCGATTGTAACGTGCCCGGGGCTACTGGCACCAACCGGAGTTGTCCACAGCTCTCGATTGCCGTGCACGTGCGCGGTGCTTCGCTCCCATAGTGACGACATGAGAGTACTCGCCGTCATCGCCCTGGCCCTGTGGCTCGCCGCACTCCCCGCACTCCCCACACGCGCCGACGACGCCCTGCGCCTGGAGCCGCCGGTGCAGGGGGCCGTCCTGCGCGGATTCGAGATCGGCCCCACCAAGTACGCCCCCGGGCACCGCGGGGTGGACCTGCGGGCCTCCCCGGGCGGCCAGGTCCGTGCCGCCGCCGAGGGC
>JAAYZP010000170.1 GCA_012514785.1 Propionibacterium sp.
TCCTCCGGATCGTTCTCGGCGTCGAAGGCGGGGATCTTCCCGGCCTTCTCGAACTCGGCACCCTTGTGGATGAGCAGGGTCGCGTCGCCACCGTCGTCGAGGAGCATGTTGGGGCCGGTGCCGTCGGGCCACATGAGGGCCTGCTCGGTGCACCACCAGTACTCGGGGAGGGTCTCACCCTTCCAGGCGAAGACCGGGACGCCCTTGGGCTCCTCGGGGGTGCCGTGCGGGCCGACGACGACGGCCGCGGCGGCGTGGTCCTGGGTGGAGAAGATGTTGCACGACGCCCAGCGCACCTGCGCGCCGAGGGAGACGAGCGTTTCGATGAGCACAGCGGTCTGGACCGTCATGTGCAGCGAGCCGGAGATCCGTGCGCCCTTCAGCGGCTGCACCTCCGCGTACTCGCGACGCAGCGCCATCAGGCCCGGCATCTCGTGTTCGGCGAGCCGGATCTCCTTGCGCCCGAACTCGGCGAGGGACAGATCGGCGACCTTGAAATCGAGACCGTTGACCCGGTCGGCTACGAGCGTGGTGTCAGACACGTGCAGATGCCTCTTCCTGTCGGCAGACGATGTTGGTTCCAGGCTATACAACCTGCGCAAGAAGGAGCCCGGCAGATCGACTCCCGACGGGATCCACCCGACTTCCCGGACGGCCTGTGGGCGCCCGCCGCGTACAGCGGACCCGTTCCGGAACCCGCGTACAGCGACCATGTGCGTCAGCCGCGTACGGCGGCCCGTTCGACGAACGGCACGAGCAGATCGGCGAGGTCGGCGGCGACATCGCGCCCCGAGGAAGGCGGCATCGAGACGAAGCTCAGCGCGACCCGCACGACGGCCCGCGCGAGGATCCCGGCATCGGACTCGGACGCCGCGATCCAGCTGTGGTGGAAGGTCTCCGTGAGGCGACCCGCGCCCCGCTCGAGAATGGGGGCGGCATCGGTGGTGATCAGGCGCAACAGGTCGGGCTTGGCCTCCCCGCTCAGCAGGGACTGCACCAGGGGGTCGGCGGCGGACGCCTCGAAGAAGAACGTGAAACCATCCATGAGCGCGGCCCGCGCGTCGCCGACGTGGGCGTACACCGAATCGGCCACGGCGTCGACGAACTCGTCGACCAGACGCAGCGCATATCCCTGGGCGAGCCCCTGCCGGGAGGAGAACTCCTTGTACAGGGTCTGCCGGCTGATACCGGCGGCTCGGGCGACGTCGCTCATGGTGACGGCCGACCAGTCGCGTTCGTGTAGCAGCTCGCGCATGGCGTCGAGGATCGTCGAGCGCAGCAGCACCCGACTTGCCTCGTGGAAGGGAACCCGCGCGTTCGGCATGGTGGGAACGCTCTCACGCACGGATGTGCTCGTCAAAGCAACACGGGCAGTGATCCACCGGGGAGCGGTTCACCGGCGGACGATCTCGACCATCTCGAAGTCGGCCTTGGCGGCACCGCAGTCCGGGCAGGACCAGTCGTCGGGGATGTCCTCCCATCGGGTGCCGGGTTCGATGCCCTCGTCGGGCCATCCTTCGGCCTCGTCGTACTCGAATCCGCACACGAGACAACGGAACAAACGGTAGTCGGTGCTCACGGGGTGTACTCCTCGAAATCGGTCTTCTCCCGGACTCCGCAGTCGGGGCACGGCCAATCGTCGGGTACGTCGGACCACGGGGTACCGGCCGGGAAGCCCTCCCGGGGAACACCGGCGGTCTCGTCGTACACGAACTCGCAGACGGGACAGCGGTAGGACGCCATGATCACTTCCCTTCCGCGGCAGCGGGATCCGATGCTCCGTAGCGGGCCAGGATCTTCTCGCGCCGACGCGGTTCGATGTTGACGCGGGTGATGTCGCCGTCGTAGTGGTCGAGCACGCGGTGGTCCATGACCTTGCGCCACAGCGGCGGGATGTAGGCGAGGGTGATCATCGTCACGTAACCCGCGGGCAGCTGCGGCGAGACCTCCATGCTGCGCAGGGTCTGGTAGCGCCGCGTGGGATTGGCGTGATGGTCGCTGTGCCGCTGCAGGTGGTACAGGAAGATGTTCGTCACGAGATGGTCGCTGTTCCAGCTGTGTGCGGGCGAGCAGCGCTCGTAGCGTCCCTTCGCGGTCTTCTGCCGCAGCAGACCGTAGTGCTCGAGGTAGTTCACGACCTCGAGCAACGAGAACCCGAAGATTGCCTGGATCACGAGATACGGCGCGATCGACAGGCCGAAGACGCCGAGGAGCACCGCGTACAGCACGACGGAGATGGCCCACGCGTTGAGGACGTCGTTGTGCACGCTCCACACCGGCTTGCCGAGGCGCTCGAGACGGGCCCGTTCGAGGCGCCACGCCGACCTCAGGCTGCCGACGACAGTACGGGGCAGGAAGCGCCAGA
>JAAYZP010000171.1 GCA_012514785.1 Propionibacterium sp.
CGACGAGCGCCTCGGAACACCCACCCAGCTTGCGATCTTCGTGAAGGAGGGCTCGCATGAGTGACGCCACCACCATCAACGTCCCTTCCATGGGGCTCATCGTCCTGGTGGCCGTATCGGGCAGCGGGAAGTCGACGTTCGCCCGCGCCCACTTCAAGCCGACCGAGGTGGTCTCCAGCGACCACTGCCGGGCGCTGGTCTCCGACGACGAGACCGACCAGTCCGCCACCGCCGACGCGTTCGACGTGCTGCACTACATCGCCGGCACCCGGCTGCGGCGGGGACTGCTCACCGTCGTCGACGCCACCAACGTGCAGCAATCCGCGCGGGCCGAGCTGGTCAAACTGGCCAAGAGCCACGACGTGCTCGTCGACGCGATCGTGCTCGACGTGCCCCTGTCGGTAGCCATCGCCCGCAACGAGCAACGCCCGGAGCGCAACTTCGGACGGCACGTGGTGGAGCGGCAGCACCGCGACCTGCAGCGCTCGATGCGGCGGCTCCGGAAGGAGGGGTTCCGTCGGGTGCACGTCGTCGGCGAGTCCGACGTGGCAGGCGTGGAGATCGTCCGGGAACGACCCTGGAACGACCTCCGGCACGTCCACGGCCCCTTCGACATCATCGGCGACGTCCACGGCTGCGCCGGCGAACTACGCTCCCTGCTAGCCACACTGGGCTGGCGCATCGAGTTCGACGGCGACCGCCCGGTTGGAGCACACCACCCGGAGGGGCGGAAGGCGGTGTTCGTCGGCGACCTCGTCGACCGCGGCCCCGACACCCCCGGCGTCCTGCGGCTGGTGATGGGCATGGTGGCCGCCGGGACGGCGCTCTGCGTCGCCGGCAACCACGAGGTCAAGCTGGTCCGCGCACTGAAGGGCGCGAACGTCAACCCGACGCACGGACTCGCCGAATCGCTCGCGCAACTGGAGGGCGAGACCGAGGAGTTCCGGTCCGAGGCGCTCGCGTTCATGGACTCGCTGATCGCCCACTACGTGCTCGACGACGGGCGTCTCGTCGTCGCGCACGCCGGCCTCAAGGAGGCCTACCACGGCCGCTCCTCCGGCCGCGTCCGCGCCTTCGCGCTCTACGGCGACACGTCGGGCGAGACCGACGAGTACGGCCTGCCCGTCCGCTACCCGTGGGCGCAGGAGTACCGGGGCCGGGCGATGGTGGTCCACGGCCACACGCCCGTCCCGGAGGCCGAGTGGATCAACAACACGATCTGCCTCGACACGGGCGCCGTGTTCGGCGGCTCGCTGACCGCCCTGCGCTACCCCGAGCGCGAGCTCGTCGCCGTGCCGGCGGAGGACGAGTGGTACGAGCCGGTCCGCCCGCTGCGGACGACCGCCGAGGACCGGCTCCCCGCCACGCTGCGGATCGACGACGTCGCCGGCACCCGCTGGCTGGACACCGGGGCCGGACGCGTCAAGATCCCCGAGGAGAACGCCGCGGCCGCGCTGGAGGTGATGAGCCGGTTCGCCGTCGACCCGCGGTGGCTCATCTACCTGCCGCCCACCATGTCGCCGGTGGCCACCGCCACGGCCGACGGGTACCTGGAGCACCCCGAGCAGGCATTCGACGAGTACGCGCGCTGGGGCGCGACGCGCGTGGTGTGCGAGGAGAAGCACATGGGCTCGCGCGCGATCGCGGTGATCGCGAAGGACGCCGACGCGGCACACCGGCGGTTCGGCGTCGGCGACGGCAGCTCCGGCGTCGTCCATACCCGCA
>JAAYZP010000021.1 GCA_012514785.1 Propionibacterium sp.
CACCGTCGAGCTCAACGCCGACCGCAACGTCACCCTCGAGATCACCGGCCTGGACCTGCCGCCCGCGGGCGAGGGCGAGTCGCCGTTCGAGCACCCGCGCCCCGCGATCATCATCTGCCCGGGCGGCGGCTTCGAGTTCCTCTCCCCGCGTGAGGCGGACCCGGTCGCCGTCGCGTTCCAGCGCTTCGGATTCGCCACGTTCATCCTGCGCTACTCGATCCGCGAACACGCGGAGTTCCCGCACCCCGCCGTCGACGTGTTGCACGCGATCCGCTGGGTGCGGGCGCACGCCGATGAGCTGGGCGTCGACCCGGCGCAGGTCGCGGTGATGGGCTTCTCCGCCGGCGGGCACGTGGCGGCCCTGGCCGGTACCCAGTACGCCAATCCCGCGGTGCTCGCCGCCGAGCGGGCGGAGGTCGACGCGGCGCTGCTCGAGCACTCGCCCCGCCCCGACGCGATCGTGCCCGCCTACGCCCTGTTCAACTTCGACTGGATCGACGACGCCCCCGCCGACGCCGTCGACACGATCGCGGACGTGCACCCCGCCATGCCGCCGGCATTCGTGTGGACGACGGGGGAGGACGTCGTCGTGCCGCCGTCGCAGTCGCTGCGGTTCGTGAACGCGCTGGCGGAGCGCGGGGTGCCGTTCGAGTATCACCACTTCACGCGCGGGGTGCACGGGCTGTCGACGGCGGACCGACTCGCCAACGCCGACCGCGCGTCGCTGCCGGAGAACGCCCACGCCTGGGTGGAGCTGTGCGCGAACTGGCTGCGCGCCACTCTCGACGGCTAGTCGTCGACGCGGTCGCTGTCGGCGTCGAGCTCCTGGATGAGCCGCTTGCCGGCGGTGAGGCGGAAGGAGTCGTCGAGCATCTCGGCGATCTCCTCCCAATCGGTGCTGTCGTCCAGCAGTACGCCGATCCAGCCCGACGGGCCGATGTACATGGGGATGTGGGCGCGGCCCTCGAAGAGCAGGGCCTCGCGCTCGTCGTCGGGCAGCAGCACCCCCACCGACGGTGGGCGGTGGATGATCTCGCCGCCCTCTTTGTAGGGCATGGCGTAGTAGGCGAAGACCTTGCGGGTGAAGAACGCGACGTTGCCGACGACCAGCTTCTCCTGCGCGCCGGGGAACCCCAGCGCGATCGCGCGCAGCCGGTCGAGCATCAGGTCCATGCCACCATTGTGCGCTCTTTCGGCCCTTCGGTGTCGTGTTTGCTACCGTCCGGAGCCTGTTGCTGAATCGATCGGGGACCGTGGAAGTGATGCTTCACGACCCTTCCAGACGCTCCTCCGTCGCTCCGCGTGCCTCCATGGGACGAGAAAGCGGTCACGCAGCCGGTGCTCGGCCTTCCGAAGCACTTGCTGGTTGAGCTCCCGGCGCGACGAAGGAGCTCCGGGATGGTCGAAACCACCCCGGACTTGGGCAGGAGCTATATCCCAGCGGCCGCTGAGGGTGGTTTCGACCATCGCCAGCTCCTTCGTCGCGGGCGAGCTCAACCATCAAAGTGTGCCGTCGAGGCTGAGGCGCGGAGCCCTTCGACCAATCGCAGACTCGTTCCTCGTCGGCGACCTCAGGAATCACGAAGCGGAGCCCATGCTCGGTGTTTTGCCATTCAGCAACAGGCTCTCCGCGGTGGCAAAGTCGACACCGGGTGGGGCGTCCGGGGAAACAGGGCCGATGCAGTAATCTCGTGCGGGACCGACCGGGAGGGCTCCACCTTGCTTGTAGTGCACGCGCATTGGTCCGACGGTCTCGTCGTGTGGGCCGAGGACGCGGGGCTCGCCGTCAGCAGCCCCAGCCAGGCGCTGCGCAGCGCGCGCCCGCATCCGTTCGCCGCATCCGCGGAGACCCTCGACGGGCTCCTGCCCGGGACGCCGGGGACGGCCGAGCTGCGGCTGCCCTCACTCAGGAAGTCCCCGCTCGACTCGCCCGAGCTCGTCCGGACCGCGCCGAGGCCGGCAGCCAGGACGGCGCCCGCACTCCTGCGCTGGACGGTGCCCGTGATGCGTCTCGCGCCGGCTGCGGCGCGTTCCTGGCTCGACGACGCGGGCGACACCGAAGCCCGGTTCGGCGCGTCGATCACCTACCTGGGTGATATCGCCCGATTCGCGGGCGAGCTCGTCGAGCGCGGTCGCATCCTGCCCGAGCTCCTGTGGGAGGACGCCGGCCCCGTGGCGGCCTGGCGGCCGGTCCTCCAGGGACCCGACGTGCTCGCCTACCAGCAGTTGGTGGGGGCCATGCCCCCGGTGTGTCGTGCCTTCGCCGACGCGCCCGCGGCCCGGGTGATCGTCGACGGGGCCTTGCGCCACCTGCTCGACGCGGCCGTGCGGGATCGCCTACCCGAACCCGGGGCGCTGCTGCCTCCCCGCCGCGGACGTCGCCCCAAGGTCCTCCCCGCGGCGGAGGCCTGGGTCGCCGCGCTCACCGGCCCGGAGGGACGGTTCGAGGCCGACGACGCCGCGCTGGATTCGCTCGGTCTGGCTTTGCAGCCGTGGGACGAGCTGGGCGGGGGAGACGTCGGCCCCGCCCGGGCCACGTTCCGCCTCGTCGACGAGCAGGCCGAGGACGACGACGCACCGGACGGGACCGATCCGGCGGCCGCGTCGCCCACCTGGCGCGTGGAGTTCCTCCTCCAATCCACCGCGGACCCCAGCCTGCTCATCCCCGCAGCCCGGGTGTGGGACGACGCCGGTGCGCTGGGCCGCTGGGTGGAGCGTCCGCAGGAGCTGATGCTCACCGAACTCGGCCGCGCGAACCGCGTCTACCCGGCGCTCGCCGCGGGGCTCCGGCAGGCACGCCCCGAACACCTCGAACTCGACGCCGCGGGCGCCTACGAGTTCCTGACCACGGCCGCGCCCGCGCTCGACGAGGCGGGCTTCGGCGTCCTGGTCCCGAACTGGTGGGAGCGCCGACGACGGCTCGGCATGAAGCTGAAGGTCAGCACCCCCAGCGATGCCGGCGAGGGCGGGTGGTTCGTCCGCGAGGAGCTGTGCGACTTCGACTGGCGGCTGGCCGTGGGCGACGAGTCGCTCACGGACGAGGAGATCGACCTGCTCTCCGCCGCCAAGGCGCCACTGGTCCGGCTGCGCGGCCAGTGGGTGGCCGTCGACCAGGAGCAGTTACGCCGCAGCCTGGCGTTCCTCGACCGTGAGGGTCGTCGCCGGGCCACGGTCGCCGAGGTGCTGCAGCTGGCTGCAGCCCACCCCGACGACGCCGATCTGCCGCTCGAGGTGACCGGCGTCGAGGCCGACGGCTGGCTGGGCGCACTGCTCGACGGCACCGCGGCCCAGCAGATCGAGGCCGTCACGCCGCCGGATGCGCTGCTCGCCGACCTCCGCCCCTACCAGCAGCGAGGGCTGTCGTGGCTCGCGTTCCTCTCCCGCCTGGGGCTCGGCGCGCTGCTCGCCGACGACATGGGGCTCGGCAAGACCCTTCAACTCCTGGCGCTCGAAGCCACCGAGCGCGACCGCCACGACGACGTCGCGCCCAGCTTGCTGCTGTGCCCCATGTCGCTGATCGGCAACTGGCAGGCCGAGGCCGCCAAGTTCGCACCCCACCTGCGTCTCTACGCGCACCACGGCACCGGGCGGCTGGCCGGGGACGAGCTCACGGAACGGCTGGCCAGCACCGACGTCGTCGTCACCACGTACGCCACGGCCACCCGCGACGTCGACGAGTTGGCGGGGATCCGCTGGCACCGCGTCGTGCTCGACGAGGCGCAGGCGATCAAGAACCGCCTCTCCCGTACCACCAAGGCCGTGGGCCGCCTGGGCGGGGAGCATCGCGTCGCGCTCACGGGCACGCCGGTGGAGAATCGGCTGGGGGAGCTGTGGTCCATCATGAACTTCCTCAACCCGGGGCTGCTGGGCTCGGCCGAGACGTTCCGCACCCGGTACGCGATCCCGGTGGAGCGGCACGGCGACGCGCAGGTCGCGGCCCGGCTGCGGCAGATCAGCCGCCCCTACCTGCTGCGCCGCGTGAAGACCGACCCGATGATCATCGACGACCTGCCGGAGAAGATCGAGGTCAAGCAGTACTACCGGCTCACCGGCGAGCAGGCGTCGCTGTACCAGTCGGTGGTCGACGACATGATGGCCAGGATCGCGGACTCCGACGGCATCGAGCG
>JAAYZP010000172.1 GCA_012514785.1 Propionibacterium sp.
CCGGAGTCGCGTGACCAGCTCGCCGCGATCGCACGCACGCTTAGGCGCAGCGTCGAGGACCTGGACGAGCGCTGGCACTCCAGCCTCCGCGACGTGCGGCGCCTCCGGCAGCGCATCTTCTTCTCACCGATCCTCGACGTCGTCACCCACGTGCCGACGCAGAGCCTGCTCACCGAGGAGGCGGCGATCTCCCGGCTGCGTGCGCTCGGCTTCGACGATCCGCGCTCGGCGCTCGGCCACATCCAGGCGCTCACCGCGGGCCAGTCGCGCGCCGTCGAGATCCAACGGCAGCTGATGCCGGCGATGCTCGAGTGGTTCGCCGACGGCCCCGGCCCCGACTTCGGGCTGCTCTCGTTCCGGCAACTCTCGGAGGCGCTCGGGGAGTCCAGCTGGTACCTGCGGGCGCTGCGCGACGAGGGGTACATGGCCAAGAGGCTGGCGACCGTGGCCGCCACGAGCCGCTACGTCGTCGCGCTCCTGCAGCGGGCGCCGCAGTCGGTGAGCTGGCTCGCCTCGCCCGAGGAGTTGGTGACGCCTCCCGTCGACGAGCTGGTCGACGCGATGCGCGCGGCCGCGGCCAGACAGGACGACGTCGAGGGCGCGATCGGCTCCGCCCGCGCGATGCGCCGCGGCGAGCTGACCCGGGTGGCGCTGGCGGACGTGCTGGGGGAGATGCCCGACGCCGGCCGGGCGCTCAGCGACATCGCGGCCGCCACCGTCGCGGCCGGCCTGGAGATTGCGCGACGCGACGTCGACGCGCCGGAGGTGGGGGTGGTGGCGCTCGGGCGGTGGGGCGGTGGCGAGATGAGCTACGCCTCGGACATCGACTGCATGTTCGTGGTCCCCGACGGCACCGACGGCGACGGGCTCACCGCGGCCACCGCGCTGGTGCGGCGGCTGTCGGAGATCCTCGGCCGGCCCGGGCCCGACCCGGCGCTGCCTATCGACACCGGGCTCCGGCCCGAGGGCAAGGACGGGCCGCAGGTGCGCACCGTCGGCTCGTACGCGGCGTACTACGCACAGTGGGCGGCCACGTGGGAGCGGCAGATGCTGCTGCGGGCGCGATTCGGGGGTGGTGCGCGGGCGCTCGTCGACGCCGTGTTCACCGACGTCGAGGACTTCCGCTACCCGGCGGGCGGGCTGACGTCGGACCAGGTGATGGAGATCCGGCGGCTGAAGTCGAGGATGGAGAAGGAGCGCGTCCCGCGGGGGCTCGACCGCGGGCGGCATCTCAAGCTCGGCCCCGGTGGGCTCACGGACATCGAGTGGACGGTGCAGCTCATCCAGCTGCAGCATGCGCAGGAGCATGCCGGGTTGCGGGTGACGTCGACGATGGCGGCGCTGGAAGAGTCCCGGAGGCTGGGGCTGATCGGGGAGGAGGATGCGGAGGCGCTGTCGGAGGGGTGGCGGCACGCGAGCGCGCTGCGGGACGCGATCATGCTGGTCCGCGGCCGCCCCAGCGACGTGCTGCCCTCGGACGTGCGGGAGTTGGCGGCCATC
>JAAYZP010000173.1 GCA_012514785.1 Propionibacterium sp.
GGCATGAACCCGGACCAGCTGCGGCCCGGCGAGCGGGCGGCGTCGACGTCGAACCGCAACTTCGAGGGCCGCCAGGGCAAGGGGGGACGCACGCACCTCGTGTCGCCCGCCGTCGCCGCGGCGACCGCGATCACCGGCCGTCTGTCCTCACCCGCCGACCTCTGAGAATAGGAACCCTGAATCATGGAGAAGTTTTCCACCCACGTCGGCGTGCCGGTTCCGCTGCGCCGCAGCAACGTCGACACCGACCAGATCATCCCCGCCGTCTACCTCAAGCGCATCACGCGCACCGGGTTCGAGGACGGGCTGTTCGCCGCCTGGCGTAACGACCCCGACTTCGTGCTCAACCAGGACGCATACAAGCACGGCTCGATCCTTGTGCCGGGTCCCGACTTCGGCACCGGCTCCTCGCGGGAGCACGCCGTCTGGGCGCTGCAGAACTACGGGTTCAAGGCGGTCATCGGAGCGCGCTTCGGCGACATCTTCCGCAACAACGCCGGCAAGGCGGGGCTCGTCGTCGGTGTCGTGGACGACGCCACCGTGGCGCAGCTCTGGGACTACATCGAGGCGAACCCGGGCCAGGAGATCGAGGTCAACCTCGTCGACCGTCAGGTGGTGCTCGGCGACGGCACGAAGATCGACTTCGAGATCGACGACTTCACCCGGCACCGCCTGCTCGAGGGCCTCGACGACATCTCGATGACGCTGCAGAACGAGGCCGACATCTCGACGTACGAGGCCACGCGTCCGTCGTTCAAGCCCAAGACGCTGCCCGTCAAGGTCGCCGACTGACGCTCACGCGCCCCGCGCGAACATCCGACGCCGCCCCTCCCCGGATTCTTGGGTGGAGGGGCGGCGTCGTTGCCACGCTGCGGCGCGGGAATTCTCGGTTTCAACCAAGTTGCTGCTAACCTGACGGAGTCGGTCCGCCCAGTCTCGCCTCGGGCCGCTGGCGCGCAGCACAAGCTGCCGGACGCCGCGTTCGCTTTGCTTACAGCACTCGGTGAGACACTTACTCCCGATAGGTACCCACTTGTCTTCAGATTTCGCGCGCCTCGGCGTGCCCAGTTCGCTCGTCGCTGCCCTCCAGCAGCGCGACATCACCATCCCCACCCCGATCCAGGCAGCCACGCTGCCGGACTCGCTGGCCGGACGCGACGTCCTCGGCCGCGGCCGCACCGGGTCGGGCAAATCCTTCGCATTCCTGCTCCCGCTGGTGGCCCGGCTGGTCGAGTCGGGCAAGCGCAAGCAGGCCAAGCGGCCCCGCTCGCTCGTGCTCGCACCCACCCGTGAGCTCGCCACGCAGCTGCACGAATCCCTCGTCCCGCTGGAGAAGGCCGCGCGCCTGACCTCTACCGTCGTGTTCGGCGGCGTGGGCCAGAACCCGCAGGTCAAGGCGCTGCAGCGCGGCGTCGACGTCCTGATCGCCTGCCCGGGCCGGCTGCTCGACCTCATGGGTCAGGGTCACGCCGATCTCTCGGCGATCGAGATCACCGTCATCGACGAGGCCGACCATATGGCCGACATGGGCTTCCTGCCCGGCGTGCGCAAGATCCTGCAGGCCACGCCGTCGAACGGGCAGCGCATGCTGTTCTCGGCGACGCTGGACGCCGGCGTCTCGACGCTGGTCAAACAGTTCCTGAGTGACCCCGTGAAGCACGAGGCCGACTCGGCGCACTCGCCGATCAGCTCGATGGAGCACCACGTGCTGCGCGTCAGCAACGACCACCGCACCCAGGTGCTCGCCGAACTCGCGGCGGCCCCGGGCAACACGATCATCTTCACCCGCACCAAGCATGGTGCGAAGCGGCTGGCCAAGCAGTTGATCAGCATGGGCGTGCCCACCGTTGATCTGCACGGCAATCTCAGTCAGAATGCGCGCACCCGCAACATGGATGCGTTCCACTCCGGCCGCGTGCAGACGCTGGTGGCCACCGACATCGCGGCCCGAGGTATCCACGTCGACGACGTGTCCCTCGTGGTGCACGCCGACCCGCCGGCCGAGTTCAAGGCCTACCTGCACCGCTCGGGCCGCACGGCCCGCGCAGGTGCGGCGGGCACCGTCGTGACGCTCGAGCTGCCCGCGCAGCGCAACGACGTCCGCACGCTGCTGCGTCAGGCCAAGATCGACGCGAAGTTCACCAACGCCAATCCCGGCCACGAGTTCCTCACCGAACTGGCGCCGGGGGAGCGCACGTTCCTCTCCTCCGCCGAGGCTGCCGAGAAGGCCGGGGTCAACACCCAGCCGCAGCAGCAGCAGCGCTCCGGTGGTGGCGGCCGTGGCCGTGGCCCGTCCGGTGGTGGTGGCGGCGGTCGTGGAGGCCGCGGGCGTCAGGGCGATGGCCGTGGCCAGCAGCCCCAGAGCAACGGCGGGTCGCGCCGTGGCTCCGGCCGCACCAGGGCGGCGGCTGCGGCCGGTGCCGGCAGCGGGGGTTCGCGGAGCGCCGCGGACTTCTCGCGAGGGTTCCGCTCCCGCTGAGCCTGAGACCTGAGCAAGCCTCTGACAGGCGGCGAGATCACCGAACGGTGGTCCCGCCGCCTGTTCGTTTCCCGTGGAATTCCCCACAACCGCTGAGGAGGCGTCTGCCTGCTCAGATGGTTGAGCTCAGGAATCACGAAGCTGAAGTGTCAGGAAGCAGAGCCTCGAAAAAGGCCGCTTGGAGACAGATCTCTGGGGGTCATTCCGCCATCACCTGTAGGACTCGCGCCCGGAGCGGCGCCTCGTCGAGGTAGATCCCGTAGGAAGCCATCTGCATGGTGGCGAACTTCTGAGGGGTGAGCTCCGCCAACACTTCGCCGAGGCTGAGCGCGTGTACCCGGGCCACGGAGCCCGCTCGGTCGAGCGGCATGAGGTCGAGTGCGTCGCCGTACCGTTCGCCGAAGGCGTTGACGACCGCGAGGTCGTCGCCGTGGTGACCGTGCCGGAACGAGTAGGCCACGTCGACGTCGCGCGCATTGCCCGGGTCGCGCAGCGAACTGCCGAAGTGCGTGAGCAGGTCGACGCCGAGTTCCGCGCACAACTGGGCCAGCCGGCCGTCGTCACGGTCGGCCAGTAGACGATCGAGGGTCGCCCGCACTGAAGCCATGCCTGAATCCTACTTCGCCGTGACGTAGGACGTGAAGCATCCGAGGCCGACTTGACGCGACGAGCGCGACTCGGGTCTTTCTGCACAGCTGGAGCCGCGTGCCAGTCAGGCGCGCGGCTCTTGCCGTCCGTGACGGCGGCCCGGTGGTCAGGCTGCGTCGTCGAGGGTGTCGGTGTAGTGGTGGTGGACGCGGTATTTGTAGCCGAGGGGGCTTTGCCAGATGAGGGTGCCGGCTTCGGGTTGGTCGACTTTCCAGTGTCCGGCGGTTTTGGCGCGGTGTAGTCGTCGGCTCAGGGGTGCGAGGTTGCCGATCCTGGTTTGCCCGGGCGGGCCGGTGGCCGAGTAGGGGGTGGTGTGGTCGATGTCGAGGCCCCGACTCGAGGTGGTGCTGTATGGGAAGGGTTCGGTGGTGAACATGTCGTAGACGGCTTCGCGCATCCGGGTGGAGGGTTGGTAGCCGTCCTGGGCGGGGAGGTCGGGGAGGTCGATCACGGGTTGGATGGTGACCTGTTTGTCGATCAGCAGTTCGCGCAGGGTGGCCAGGGTGACGTCGGCGATCTTCTCGATGCGTGCGTGGCCGCGGTGTTCGGCGACGTCGGTGGCGTTGATGTGGATGTGGATCGTGACCTGTGGGCGGAGGTCGGCGAGGCGGTGGGTGATCCTGCCGCAGGCGTGCCCGAGGCAGAAGTGCGGATCCCCCCGACGCCCCCGCTGCCGGGAGGCCGGGTCCTCCCCGGTAGGGGTGTCCTCGGCGTGGTATTCCCAGGGGTCGGGTGGTGGCTCTTCCGGCAGGGGGGCGCCGTCATCGTCGCGGGTGGAGACGCGGAGTGTGTCGTCGGGGATGGGGTCGGGGCCGATGTCGACCAGGGGTTGTTGGAGGGCCTGTTGCTGCATCGCCAAGGCGAGTGCGGGGTGGGCCAGTACGCCGAGGGCTTTGACCCGGCGCAGTTGGAGGGAGTCGTCGTCGCCGTCGATCTGGGCGAGGAGGTCGGCCATCTGGTCGACGGTGGCTTGGAGGAAGCGGGCGTCGATGGGGTCGAGTTGGGCGTGCAGGTCCGCGACCCCGTCCCTGGGTTGGCCGATGTGGAATCGGCGGGCTTCGAGGGCTTGGCGTTCCTGTTCCTCGGCGACGTCGGGGCAGAGGTAGGCGATCAGCCGCTCCAGCTGGGTGAACGCGGCACCCCAGGTGAGGCGGTCCTGGGTGCGTAGCCACACGGCAGTGACTCGCTCTGCCATTCCGGGGGTGAGTGGGGTGCAGAGGCGGGTGGCGTGCAGGGCGCGGTCGACGTCGATGCGCAGCTCCTGCATCCCGGCCCACAGGGTGGGGCAGTGGTACTTCAGGTAGAGCACCTGCCCGATCAGGCCGGTGGCTTTGCGTACGGAGATCCCCAGCAGCGGGCCGAGCTCGAGTGCGAGGTATTCGGAGACGTACGGGGTGCCGGGCCCACCGACCTGCAACTCTTCATCGTGCAGTGCGGGATGCAGGTCGGTGTCTTCGTCCAGCTGGTACTGCTCCGCCAACTCGGCCACGAGCAGCATCTTCTCGACTCCGGATTCCCGCTCGCGACGATCGGCGACGCGGAGTGCGTCTGCGATGTCACGAGCGTCCCTGGAAGCCATACCTAATTATAGATCAGAAGTACGAGCAATAGAAGCTTTGTTGCAAACCTTGCCAAAACTGGCAAGATTGCCACGCCTTCTCTAGGCGCTCAGAGCCCAGCACCCGTGGCTCCGTGCTCCGCCTGCTCACGGGTGAACCCCTCGTACTCCAGCTGGTCGATGAGCCCGGAGCGGGAGAAGGCGCTGTACTCGAGGTAGGTCTCCGCCTTGAGGACGGCCTGCTCGTTCCAGTCCACCGTGACGGTGTCGACGGCGTGCTGCGCGTCGTCGTTGGAGAAGCCCTCGTATTCCAGCTGCCCGATGAGCCCGGTACGGGAGAAGGCGCTGTAGTCCAGGTACGTCTCCGCCTTGAACACTGCTTGCTCGGCCCAGTCGACGTCGAGTTGCTCGACGGCGAACTGGGCATCGGAGGCGGAGAATCCCTCGTACTCGAGCTGCGAGACCAACCCCGACTCGGAGAATGAGGAGTACCGGAGGTAGTCCTGTGCCTTCGAGATGGCGTTCAGCTGCTCGACGGGGAGCGCGGGTGCTTCCGGCTCGCTCTCGGCCGGCTCCTCGGCCGGCTCCTCGGGCTCTGCCTGCTCGTCGTCCACCAAGGCTGCTTCCGCGGCGTCGGACGGCACCGCAGCGGGCGCCTCGCTCTCCACAGGAACGGTCTCCTCCGGCTCAGGCGCTTCGGACTCCGTCACCTCCGGGGCCGACGAGGACAGCTCCGCCGCAGGGGCCGCGGTGTCGTCGTCGCCGCTGCCCGGAATGATGATGGCGAGTGCCGCGATCACGATGGCCGGGATGATGAAGCGCTTCTTCTTGTACCACTTCTTCGGCCGGTCGGCTCCCGGCTGGTGCTGCTCGGTGCCGTAGGGATCGGCGGTCCACTGGCCGCCGTCCCAGTACCGCGGCGTGCCGTCGGGCTGGTTGTACCAGCCGGCTGGTTGTTGCTGATTCATTGAGGTTCCCCCCTCTAGATTCCACTTGACCAGGACACTAGAGGCAGCCTCTGACAAATCTGGATCGCGGGAGGGACGACGCGACTGCCTTCCTTACGCGCGTGGCGATTTCACTCGGGCCGCGACGCGACGGACCAACTTCTCGATCTCCACCACCACGAGCACCGTGGCGCCGATCGCGATGCACGTCAGCCACTCCGTACCCGTCAACGCCGTGAGGCCCAGCAGCTCGGCCGACACGGACCACGACGTCGCACCCCACTGCAGCAGCAGCGCACCGATCGCGGAGCCCAGGAGCAGCGGGTTGCCCAGCGGGTTCAGCCGGAACAGCGACGTGCGCTCGGCGCGGGCGTTGAACACGTTGAAGAAGTTGAACATCACCATCGTGATCAGCGCCAGCGTGCGCGCATGGTCGAGCGCGAGGCCGGCGCCGTGGGCGAGGGTGTAAACGGTCAGGGTGCCGAGCCCCATCCACGCGCCGGTGACGATCGTGCGGACCGTCATCGTCGTGCCCAACACGCCCTCGGACTGCGGCCTCGGCGGCTGCGAGAGCTCGTCGCCCTCGCCGTGCTCGAAGGCGAGCGCGATATCCTGGATGCCGTTGGTGATCA
>JAAYZP010000174.1 GCA_012514785.1 Propionibacterium sp.
AGCCCTTTTGGCACGAAGGCACAATTGGGTCCGTGAAGAAGTGGATCCTACTCGTCGCGGCCATCGTCGGCGAAGTCGTCGGGACCTTGTCGCTCCGAGCTTCGGTGGACCGCCCGGTCTGGATCTTCGTCGTCGTCATCGCCTACGTGATCGCGTTCTCGCTGCTCGGGCTCGCGCTGGCGGCGGGGTTCCCCGTCGGCGTGGCCTACGGGATCTGGGGCGCGGTGGGTGTGGCGCTGACCGCGCTATTGGGGGCGGTGCTCTTCGACGAGTTCCTCAGCGCGACGACCATCCTCGGCATCACCGTGATCATCGCGGGCGTCGTCGTGGTGCAGTCAGGAGTGGAGGCATGAGCTGGCTCTGGCTGTCCGCCGCCATCCTCGCCGAGCTCTGCGGCACGCTCAGCCTGCGCGCCTCGGAAGGGTTCCGGAAGCCACGGTGGATCGTCGGCGTCGTGGCCGGCTACGGCGTCGCGTTCGTCTTCCTCGGGCTCACGCTCGCCGCGGGTATGCCTGTCGGCGTGGCGTATGGGATCTGGACGGCTGTGGGTGTGGCGCTGATCGCGGTGCTGGCTCGTGCGATCTGGCAGGAACCCTTGACTAGGCGGATGCTGGTGGGGATCGCACTGATTGCCGTGGGCGTCGTGCTCGTGGAGATGGGCTGATCGCGGCGTACTGTGGGAATCCGCCAGGCAAGCCCCGCCGGGCGGCGAAAGGAGCCATCATGACTGATTTCCCGAAGCCCACCGATCCGAATCCCGTCCGCCCCTCGCAGGCGGAGGGCGACCCGGACGAGGTCCTCGACGACACGATCGAGCCGGACACCGAGTCGGGCGATCCCCGCACCGACCGGCCCTCGCAGGCCGAGGGCGAGGACGACTAACAACCGACTACGGAGGACGAGGGGCCGGCCTGGTTGGGCCGGCCCTCATCGTCTATGGGTCAGGAACTGACCCCACCACCTTGAAACGCTCGCACACGAGCAGTAGATCCTCGCGGAACTCGATGCCGTGCACGGCGAGCACACGGGTGAAGTAGCGCGCGTGCCCGTCCCACCACTGCCGGTAGTCACCTTCGCCCTCCGCCAGCGCGAAGGCCTCGGACACCTCGTTCATCGGTGAGAGGAACACTTCGGTAGTTTCGATGACCGCCATCGGTTCGTCGGTGCCGGAGAGGACCGTGAAACACTGCCCGGCCTGAGGCAGCGCCTCACCCTCGATCTCGAACAGGCAGTGCGCGGAGACCGTAGCGGTCTTGAAGCCTTCGACGACGAGGCGCCCGAGTTCGTCCGCCAGCTCGGGGCTGTCGCCGAACCGGAAGGCCCCGTCCATCAGTTGCGGGAGCGGGGGTTGTCCTGTTCGTCCTCCACCCACTGCTCCTGGGACGCGACCTCCTCCGGCTCGGCCTGGTCGTCGGTGGGGTCGTGATCCACGTCGGGGTTGGTCTCGTCGGCTTCTTCCTCGGAACGACGCAGTGGCGCGTCCTTGGGCTGGTGCTCGGGATGTTCGGTGCTCATCTCCCCAGTTTCGCACGTCCGGGGTCCTCCCGACGCCCAACCTGTCAGTCCCAGCGGAACGCCACCGCAGCCACCGCGATGCCGACGACGGCGCTCACGGCCAGACTGATCACGTGCACGCTGTCGATCGCTGCGCCGGCCCACGCCGCCCCGAGCGCTTGCACCGTCGCCCCGAACGGGAGCCACTCGCCCACCGTTTCCAGCGCTTCGGGCAGGTTGCCGGTGCCGCCGAACATGCCGCCCAGCGCGCCGATCGCGAAGAACAGGGCGAGGCCGATCGCGACGGCGGAATTGGGCGACGGCGCGACTGACGCCACCACCATCCCGATGCCGTAGAAGGCCACCAGGCTCAGCGCGAAGATCCCGATCGCGGCCCACAGGTGCACCGGGGCGTTGGCGTCGAACGCCAGGACGGCCAGCGCGAGCGCGACGCACATCCCCACCAGTGCCTGCACGAGGCTGACGACCGTGTGGGCGACAAGCACCATCGCGGGCGAGGCCGGCGTGACCGCTAGCCTCCGCAGGATGCCCGCGTGCCGGTAGTAGGCCAGGAAACTCGGCATGTTGATGATGCAGATCGTCGAGAGGATGATGGCGGTCACCAGCGGGAGGACGAACACGTCCAGCGCGGTCCGGCCGTTCGCCACCACCTGCTGGGAGGCGGTGGATGCGCTCATCACGAGGATCAGTACGGGCAGCGCGATCGGCACGATGAGGCCCGATGTGTCGCGCACGACCATCTTCAGCTCGGCGGCGGTCAGCTTGAGCCAGCTCCTCGGCCCGGGGCGCGCTGCGACGATGTCGGTTGCGGTCATGATGCTCATGCGTACTCCTCAAGAGGTTGTTCCTCGTCCAGTTCCCTGCCCGTCAAGGCCAGGAAAGCTGCTTCGAGGTTCTGGGTATCGGTGTCGGTGGTGATGTTCCGGGGCTTGTCGAGCGCGACGATGCGTCCCTCGTCGAGGATCGCCACACGGTCGCAGAGGTGCTCCACCTCGTCCATGGCGTGGCTGACGAGGACGACGGTGACCCCGTCGTCCCGCATCGCCTCGACCAATGCCCACAGCTTCCGTCGCGCCCGCGGATCGAGGCCGGTAGTGAGTTCGTCCAGGATCACTGCTCGGGGCTTGCCGGCCAGCGCCAGCGCGATGGACACGCGCTGCCGCTGACCTCCCGAGAGCTTCTCGAACCGGGTGCCCGCCTGCTCCTGCAGACCGACGCGGCCGATCAGCTCCGCCGTCGGTACCGGATCGGGGTAGAAGCTGCGGTACACGTCGACGAGCTCAGTGACCGTGAGCGCCCCGTGGAGGTAGGACTCCTGCAACTGCACGCCGAGCACCTGCCGCACCCTCGCCCGATCGAGCAGCGGATCGAGGCCGAGCACCGTGACCCGACCCGACGTCGGTCTGCGGAGTCCGGCGATCATCTCGACGGTGGTGGTCTTGCCCGCGCCGTTGACGCCGAGCACGCCCAGCACCTCCCCCGCGTACACGGTGAGGTTGATGCCGTCGACGACGGCCCTGCCCTTGTAGGTCTTGCGCAGGTCCTCGGCGACGATGGCCGCCATCCGGGTGCGTTGTTCTGGTTTCGATTCGTGGTGTCCAGTCATGGCATCCACGCTAGGAACCGCGCGCCCTGCGTGGATGTGCTGCCGGTCACGATCTGTTCCCATGACTATCGGCACGGGCGCGCAGCCCCGGCCGCTCGTAGACTCGTCGACATGCGTGGATGGCAGCAGTACGAGGTGTGGTCGGGGATCGCCATGCTCGTCGTGGCCGTCGTCGTCGCCTCGCCGGGTCTGCTGGGCTTCATCGAGACCGGGCTGGCGCGGCCGCTGTGGATCGCCGTCTACGCGGTCTTCCTCGTCGCGGTGTTCTTCACGTTCGCGGCCACCACTCGCTTCCTCGCCCACGTCGCACTCGCCGTGGCCGTGTTGTCATCGTGGGTGCTCGTCGCCACGGCATTCAATGCCGGCCTGCTGCACATCCTGCTGGTGCTCACCGCGGCGATCAGCGTCTACGTGGTGCCGATCTGGGCCAGCGGGATCCTCGTCGTCCTGAACAGCGTCTTCCTCGCCGTCGTCGGGTGGAACATCACCGGATTCTCGCTCGACCTCACCCTGGGGGTGGGCTTCTACCTGCTCATCCAATGCGCGACGGTGCTCAGCAGTTTCGCGCTCCTGCGCGAGCAGCAGCTCCGACGCGAGCTGGCCACCGCCCACCTGGACCTGCAAGCCGCCTCAGCGCTGCTCGCCGTGGGTGCCCGATCGTCGGAACGGCTGCGCATCTCCCGCGATCTGCACGACGCGATCGGCCACCAACTCACCGTCCTCAACCTGGAGCTGGAGGCCGCCAAACACCGGGACGCCGACGATGCGAGGCGGCACGTCGAGCGGGCGAGCACACTGGCCAAGGCGTTGCTGGGCGACGTGCGGGACACCGTCGGCCGCGTCCGCAGCGAGGCACCGACCCTGGCCGCGGCCCTCGAGCCACTGGTGCAGAACCTGCCCGGGCTGGACGTCCACCTGGAACTGGACCCCCGGCTCCAGCTCGACGAGGAACGCACGGAAGCGCTCGTGCGCACCGTCCAGGAGATCCTCACCAACACGCTGAAGCACGCGGGCGCACGACGATCGTGGATCACGATCCGGCAGGACCCGGAGGACGGGCGGGTCACGCTCTCCGCCGTCGACGACGGCCGCGGGGCCCCGCGGCGGGCCACGGACCTCGGCCAGGGACTGCAGGGCATCGCCGAACGGTTCGAGGCGCTCGGCGGCCGAGCCCGCTTCGATGGGACGACCGGCGACCGCGGTTTCCGGGTGACGACGGAGGTACCCGCCCCATGACCCGCGTGGTGGTCGTCGACGACCAGACCCTCGTCCGCCAAGGCATCCGCACGCTGCTCGACATCGCCGACGTCGCCGTCGTCGGTGAGGCCGACGACGGGCGCACCGCGGTGGAGGTGATCCGGGAGACGGAGCCCGACGTCGTGCTGCTGGACCTGCGGATGCCCCGCTTCGACGGCCTGTGGGCGCTGGCGCAGCTCCGCGAGCTCTGCATCGACGTGCCCGTGCTGGTGCTGACCACGTTCGACGACGACACCCTCGTCCTCGACGCTCTCCGCGCCGGCGCCCGCGGCTACCTCCTGAAGGACGTGACGGTCGAGCAGCTTACTCACGCGGTACGCACCCTGGCCGACGGCGGCACCCTGATCTCGCCGTCGATCACCGACCGCCTACTCCGCGCCATCCACACGACGCCCACCCCCGACGTCGACGCCGCCCCTCCGCCCCAGCCGCTCACCGAGCGCGAGCGCGAGGTGCTGCGTCTCATGGCCGAGGGCTACTCCAACAGGCAGATCGCGGAGGCGCTCCACCTTGCGGAGGGAACGACAAAGAACCACGTGTCGGTGATCCTCATGAAACTCGGCGCACGGGACCGGACCAACGCCGTCCTCCGGGCGCTCCGCGACGGGCTGCTCCGGTGAGCCGTTGGGCTGCCGATGATGAGCCCCCGGTCTACTGCGGTCACTGGAACGTGGGACGCTCCTCAGCCCATGGACGTGCGGCCTCGAGCGCGCTCGCCACGCCCAGTACCCGCGCATCCTCCCAATGGCGTGCAGAGATCTGGAAACCCACAGGGCCCCCATCCTTCGTGAACCCAGCTGGGATCGTGATGGCTGGGTTGTTCAGCATGTTGAACGGGTACGTCAACAGCCAGTCGAGCACTTCCTCCCGAACCGACTTACCCTCCAACCACTCCGGCGCGAACTGGCTGAGCGGGAAAGGCGCGGACGCCAGCGTCGGAGAGACGAGCACGTCGTAGTCGTTCATGAACTCGTGCCACGCGGCGAACATCCCGCCACGCGCCAGGAGCGAGACGCCCCATTGCGCGAGGTTCTCAGCCTGCGCTTCAGCCTTGATCTTCCTGAGTCGCTCGTCATAAGAGCCAGGATCCGACTCCATGTCGATCCCCGAGAGCATGCCTCCATACGCTGGCACCCAGATGCCGTGCCACATGGCCTTCGACGGGTTCTCCCACGCCGGCGACGCCTCGGCGACGTCTGCGCCGAGCTCGCGGAGCGCTTCCACCATCCCGTATGCCATCTGAAGCACTTCAGGATCGACATGCTGGCCGAGACCCAGGTCAGGAGACCAAGCGACTCGAAGACCGCGGAGATCCTGCACGTTGTCGTCGACGAAGGTTTCCTCGATACGACGGGCGCTGGGCGTTGCCCCGAGCTCGTGGCCGGACATCGCGTCCAGCATCAACGCGTTGTCCTGCACGGTCCTAGTCAAGGGCCCGTTGTAGGCCCAGTCGATGAACGCGAACGGCGCGGGGATCACACCGGTCGTCGGTTTCAGCCCGACGACGCCGCACATCGCGGCGGGGATACGAACAGATCCCGCTCCGTCGCTGCCCTCGGCCAGCGGCACCATGCCCGCTGCCACGGCGGCTGCGCTTCCACCACTCGAACCGCCCGCGGTGTAGCCGTGTTTCCACGGATTGTGTGTGGGCCCGAAGAGATGGTTGTCGGTTCCGCCGTAATACCCCATCTCCGGAGTGTTGGTCTTGCCGGCGAACAACCCGCCGGCATCCTTCAGCTTCCGCACCACGAT
>JAAYZP010000022.1 GCA_012514785.1 Propionibacterium sp.
AGCTCGCGGAACATGCCCTTGCCGACGACGTGGTTCGGCAGGCACGCGAACGGCTGGGCGACGATCACGTTGGGGCAGCCGTCCTCGATCAGCTGCATCATCTCCGCCACCAGCAGCCAGCCCTCGCCGGCGTTGGTGCCGAGCGAGATGATCGACTGCGCCCGCGTCGCGAGGTCCACCATGTCGTGCGGGAGCGAGAACTTGCCGCTCGTGCGCTCCAGCGCCCGGCGCATCGGCTTCTGGTACTGCCGCACCAGCCACAGCGCCAGCTCGCGCGTGCGCACGCCGGCCTTGCTGCCTAGCCCTAGGTTGTCGAGGCGCCACCCAGCCGACGGCAGGCTCATCAGGAAGAACTCCAGCAGCCCCGGCAGCTCCGCCTCGCAACCCTCCGCCTCGATGACGCCCACGGCGTCGTTGTTCGCGTCCGGGTGGAACTTCAGCAGGATCTCGCCGACGAGCCCCACCCGCGGCTTGCGCGGGATGTCGTCGAGCTCGAGCGCGTCGAACTCCTCCGTGATGCGCTCGATGAGCTTCGCGTAGCTGATCCGACGACGCAGCGTCGGCGACCAGCCGCCCGAGCCGAAGAACTCCTGCGCGACCTGGTCCCACCGTCGGTACAGCGCATCCGCACTGCCCGGCACCTTCTCGTACGGCCTCGTGCGCAGCAGCACCTTCTGCAGCAGGTCCCCGACGATGACCGCCTGGATCCCGCGGTGCACCAGCGTGGGCGAGAGCTGGAAGCCGGGGTTGTCCTCGAGCCCCTGGGCGCTGACGGCCAGCACCGGCACCTGCTCGTAGCCCGAGTCCTGGATGCCCTTGCGCAGCATGCCGGCGTAGTTCGTCGCCCGGCACATGCCGCCCGTCTGGGTGATCACCACCGAGCTGTTGTCGGGGTCGGCGCCGCCGTCGACGAACGCGTTGATCAGCTGCCCGATCACCATGATCGCCGGGTAGCAGGCGTCGTTGTTGACGTACTGGAGCCCCACCTCGACGTCGTCCTTCGACGCCTGCTCCAGCAGCTCCACCTTGTAGCCGAGCCGGTTGAACAGCGGCACGAGCAGGCGGAAGTGGATCGGCGCCATCTGGGGCGCGTAGATCGTGTGGTGCTTCTTCGCCTCCTTCGTGAACGCCGGGTACACGTCCGGCCGGGGCGGCTCGGGCTCGTAGGTGACGATCTCCGCCGACGTCCGACGCTCGGCCGTCGCGGCGTTCAGGGAGCGCAGCCGGATGCGGGCGGCGCCGAGATTGGAGATCTCGTCGATCTTCAGCACGGTGAACACGTCGCCGGTGCGCTCCAGGATCTCCTGCACCTGGTCGGTGGTGACGGCGTCGAGGCCGCAGCCGAACGAGTTGAGCTGCACGAGCTGCAGCTCCGGCTCGGAACGCACCATCGCCGCCGCCTCGTACAGACGCGAGTGGTAGCTCCACTGGTCGCGCACCCGAAGCGGCCGCTCCACCCGCGGCATGTCCGCGACGGCGTCCTCGCTGAGCACCACCATGCCGAGCTGGTTGATGAGCTCGGGGATGCCGTGGTGGATCTCGGGGTCGATGTGGTACGGACGGCCGGCGAGCACGATGCCCTTGATGTCCTTGTCCACCATGTACTGCAGCGCCCGCTGGCCCTCGGCCTTCACGTCGGCCTTGACCTGCGCGTCCTCCTCGTAGCCGAGGCGGACGGCCTCGCGCGCCTCCTCCTCGGTGACGTCCCAGTCCTCGAAGATCTCGACGAGGCGTTTGGCGAGGTGCTCGGGGTTGGCGAGGTTGACGAACGGGTCGAGGTACTTGATGCCGGGCTCGCGCAGGCGGTCCATGTTCTTCTCGAGCACCTGCGGGTAGAAGGCGACGACGGGGCAGTTGAAGTTGTTGTCCGCCTCGTCGAACTCCTGCTGCTCGAAGTTCACGCACGGGTAGAAGATCGTCTTCACGCCCTTGTCGAGCAGCCATTCGATGTGCCCGTGCGCGAGCTTCGCGGGGTAGCAGATGTTCTCGCTGGGGATCGTCTCCATGCCGTCCTCGAAGAGTTCGTGGCTGGAGCGCCCGGAGATCATCACCTTGAAGCCCAGGTGCGTGAGGATCGTGAACCAGAGCGGGAAGTTCTCGTACATGTTCAGGATGCGCGGGATGCCGATGGTGCCGCGGTAAGCCTTGGCGTCGGTGAGGCGGCGGTACCCGAACGTGCGGCGATACTTGTAGTCGAACAGGTTCGGGATCTCGGTCTTCTTCGGGCGCTTCTCCTCGGAGGCGCCGCGGTCGCAGCGGTTGCCGGAGACGTGGCGGGTGCCGTCGCCGAACTGGCTGATCGTCAGCCCGCAGTGGTTCTGGCACAGGCGGCAGGTGCGGGTCTCCGTGGTGACGGTGAAGTCGTCGAGCTCCTCGACCTCGAGCATCGAGCTCCTCTCCCCCTCCGTCCAGTTGCGACGCGCGGTGATGGCGGCACCGTAGGCGCCCATGAGGCCCGCGATGTCCGGGCGCACCACCTCGCGCCCGGTGAGCAGCTCGAAGGCCCGGAGCACGGCGTCGTTCAAGAACGTGCCGCCCTGCACCACCACCTTCTCGCCCAGCTGGGACGGGTCCTTGAGCTTGATCACCTTGTAGAGCGCGTTGCGCACGACGGAGTAGGACAGGCCGGCGGAGATGTCGCCGACGCTGGAGCCCTCCTTCTGCGCCTGCTTGACCGAGCTGTTCATGAAGACGGTGCAGCGCGACCCGAGGTCGACGGGGCCCTCCGCCCTGAGCGCGACCTGCGCGAACGACCGCACGTCGGTGCCCATCGTCTCCGCGAAGGTCTGCAGGAACGAGCCGCAGCCCGACGAGCAGGCCTCGTTGACGGAGATGGAGTCGACGATGCCGTTGCGGATCCGCAGGTACTTCATGTCCTGGCCGCCGATGTCGATGACGCTGGTCACGCCGGGCGCGATGTGGTCGGCGGCGCGGTAGTGCGCCATGGTCTCGATCTCACCGTCGTCGATGCGCAGCGCGGCCTGGATGAGGCTCTCGCCGTAGCCGGTGACGCAGGCGCGGGCGAGGTAGGCATCCTCGGGGAGGTTCTCGCGCACCTCGCGCACGATCTTCAGCGCGGCGGGGATCGGGTCGCCCGCGTTGGAGGCGTAGTAGCTGAAGACGATGCGGTCGTCGTCGGTCAGGACAACGGCCTTGATCGTCGTGGAGCCGGCGTCGATGCCGAGGAACAGCGGCCCCGTGGCCTCCGACATCTCGCCCTGCCGCACCGACGCGGCGCTGTGGCGCTCCTCGAACTCGCGCCATTCCTCGTCGTCGACGAACAAGGGCCGCATGCGGGAGGTCGTGAGCGGGAGCGTGGTGCGGTGGCTGCCGAGCGACTCCGCGAGCCGGGAGGCGAACTTGTCCTGGCCCGTGGCGAGCATGGCCGCGCCGAGCGCGACGTAGAGCTGCGCGTCGTCGGGGGTGATGAAGGAGTCCACCTGCTCGGACAGCGCGCGCTGGTAGGCGGTGCGCAGCTCGGGCAGGAAGTGGAGCGGGCCGCCGAGGAAGACGATGTTGCCGCGGATGGGGCGGCCGTTGGCGAGCCCGGAGATGGTCTGGTGCGCGACGGCCTGGAAGACGGAGGCGGCGATGTCGGTGTGGGCGGCGCCCTGGTTGAGCAGGGGCTGCACGTCGGTCTTGGCGAAGACGCCGCAGCGCGACGCGATCGGGTAGAGCTGGGTGTAGTCCTGCGCGAGCGTGTTGAGGCCTGCGGCGTCGGTGTGCAGGAGGGAGGCCATCTGGTCGATGAACGCGCCGGTGCCGCCGGCGCAGGTGCCGTTCATGCGCTGCTCGGGCGTGGGCTTGAGGTAGGTGATCTTGGCGTCCTCGCCGCCGAGCTCGATCACGACGTCGGCCTCCGGGTGCGCGCGCTCCACGGCCTCCGTGGCGGCGATCACCTCCTGGACGAACTGGACGTCCATGATCTCCGCGACCTGCAGGCCGCCCGAGCCGGTGACGGCGGTGACCAGGGAGTCGTGGGGGTGGGCGCGTTCGATGTCCTCGAGGAGGCGTCGCACCTCCCGTCTCACGTCGGCGTTGTGGCGGCGATAGTCTGAGTAGACGATCGTTTCGCCGTCCAACACGACGGCTTTCACGGTGGTGGAACCGATGTCCAGTCCTAGTGAAAGTGGTTTGGCTGTCATACTCACCTCGGGTAACCGAATGATCGTTCTAGTACTACTTACTGTAGTCGATGCTTGTTGGAGGAGAAACCGTGCCCACCCCTAGAGGCGACAAACGGGCGAGGATCATCGACGCCGCGACGCGCCTGATCCTCACCCAGGGCGTGCATGCGACGTCGATCTCGGACATCATCGCGGAGTCGGGGGCGTCGGCGGGGTCGATCTACCACCACTTCGCGGGCAAGAACCACATCGTGCTGTCGGTGGCTCGGGCGAAGGTGCAGGAGCCGCTGCGGGAGCGGTTGGCCGTCCAGCGCGAGGGCGGGCTGTCGCCGTCGGAGCTGTTCCGGATGATCGCGGAGACGCTGCTGGCGGGCACGGTGGAGCCGGCGTTGATCGTGCAGTTGTGGGCGGGGTCGTCGGGCGAGCCGGAGCTGAAGGTGCTGCTGCGCGAGCACATGGACGACATGCGGGTCCGGGCCGTGGCGGCGGTGGAACGCTGGCTGGCCGCGCGTGGGGCGTCGGAGGCGGCGGAGCAGGCTGCGTCGCTGGCGACG
>JAAYZP010000175.1 GCA_012514785.1 Propionibacterium sp.
ATCCCGCGCTGCGCCCGCCGAGGGCCGCGCCGTCGCCTCCGAGGATGACACCGCCCCATGCGAGGCCGCGCCACCCGGGATCAGGCGAGACGGAGTAGAGGCCGCGGGTGACCTGCCAGAGGATGCGGTCGTCGAGGACGCGCTGGATGGCGTTGCGGGTGAAACCGAACGCGGAAACCTGCTTGTGGCTGATGACGCCGTCCTGCTGATGGGCGATGGCCCAGGCGGCGTCGGGGAGGTGGTACTTGTGCTTCATGCCCCACTCTGGGAGCGGGAGGTGCCGGACGTGCACCGTCGAGCAAGTCTGTGGATAAGTCCGCGAGGACTTCGTGAACGGGTACTGGTCACTGACCGCACAGGCGTCGTCCTGAGCTTGTCGAAGGGATCACTATGTCGGCCGACGACGCCGGGCTACTCCCCGCGACCGTCGCCGTCGGGCCCCATCTGGAACAGCAGGTCCGTGATCTGCACGTGCACGCGCTCGACGTCGGGCACGTCCGGCAGCACCAGCGGCTGGCCGGCGGCCGTCTCGAGCGTCAGCGTCCCGCACCCGAGGAGGCGGTCGATGACGTCGCGGTCGTAGTTGACGTTGTTGATGCGCCGCAGCGGCACGTCGTGGCCCTTGCGGTTGATGATGCCGTGGCGGGTGATGATGCGACGATCGGTCACCGCGAACTGCGACGTCCACCACCGCAGCCACGGCAGCGCCACGAGCCAGATGAACAGGATCACCGCCACGCCGACCAGCACCCACGTGCCGATCGGGTTCCAGTCCGGCGGCATGAAGGCGAGTCCCGCGCCCACGGCCGCGCCGAGCAGGATCAGGATGATCGCGGGCCAGATGAGCACCTTCGCGTGCGTCCTCAGCCGGAGGATCATCTCCTCACCTTCGCCGAGGTTCTTCTCGTTGAACGCCATGGTGGCAAGTGTCTCACGCGAGGCGTGCGTGGACCACGTCCCCGACCGCGAACGTCTCCAGCCCGTCGGCCGTCTCGACGATGAGCCGCCCGTCGTCGTCGACGCCCCGCCCCACGCCCGGCTTCGGCGCTTCCCCCGCGATCGAGATCGTCAGCTCCGCCCCGATCGACGCGCACCGGGCCGTGTACGCCTCACGGAGGGTGCCGTCGCGCTCCCAGAAGTTGTAGTAGCGCTCGAAGTGCTCCAACACCGCCACGACGACGTCCTCCGCCCCCGCCGTGTACCCGGCCAGCGCCAGCGAGGTGGCGTGCGGGACGGGCAGCTCGTCGCGGCGGAGGCTCAGGTTGATGCCCATGCCGACGACGGCCCTCGCCCCGGCGGGGTGCTCGATCCGCTCGGAGAGGATCCCGCAGACCTTGCCGCCGTCGACGAGCACGTCGTTGGGCCATTTGAGCGCGACGTCGACCCCCTCCGGCGCCAGCTCCTCCAGCGCGGCGCTCACCGCGCATCCGGCGAGCAGCGACAGCCAGCCCCACGCTTCCCACCCCTGCTCCGGTTCCAGCAGCACCGACATCGCCACCGACGACCCCGCCGGGCTCTCCCAGCTGCGCGCCATGCGCCCGCGCCCGGCGGTCTGCTCGCCTGCGATGAGCACCCGGGGGCCGCGTGCGCCGCCACGTGCGGCGGCTGCGAGGTCGAGGTTGGTGGAGCCGGTGGAGGCGACGACGTCGACCCGGTCCCACATCGTGGACGCTAGTCGGGCGGTGAGCCGCTCGGCTCGGAGAACGGGGAATTGCACGCCAGCAGGCTATACCCGCGGCGTCGCCCCCGTCCGCTTCTGGGGACTTCGCTTGTCAGCATCGGGTCGAGCGCTATGGTGAGCGCATGGAGATCGACACCCATACAACTGCGGGTCGCATCGCCGAGCTGGGGGACCGCATCGACGCGGCCATCCATGCCGGCTCGGCCGACGCAGTCGCAAAGCAACACGCTAAAGGCAAAATGACCGCACGCGAGCGAATCCTTTCGCTCCTCGATGAAGGCAGCTTCGCTGAGTTTGACCAGTTTTCCCGACATCGGACGTCGGCGTTCGGCATGGATGCCAAGCGCCCGTTCGGTGACGGCGTCATCACCGGCACCGGCTCGATCCACGGAAGGCCCGTGTGTATCTTCAGCCAGGATGTCACCATTTTCGGTGGTGCGTTGGGACAGGTCTACGGCGAGAAGATCGTCAAGATCCAGGACTTCGCACTGAAAACCGGGGTGCCGTTGATCGGCATCAACGAGGGCGGCGGTGCGCGCATCCAGGAGGGTGTGGTCTCGCTCGCCCTCTACGGAGAAATCTTCCGACGCAACACGCTCGCATCCGGCGTGATCCCGCAGATCTCGCTCATCATGGGCGCGGCGGCCGGCGGTCACGTCTACGGCCCGGCGCTGACGGACTTCGTGGTGATGGTGGACCAGACATCACAGATGTTCATCACGGGCCCGCAGGTAATCAAGACGGTCACCGGCGAGGACGTCTCGATGGAGGACCTGGGTGGTGGACGCACGCACAACACGAAGTCGGGCAACGCGCACTACCTCGCCGCCGACGAGAACGACGCCATCGAGTACGTGCGGGAGCTGCTCAGCTTCCTCCCGCAGAACAACCTCGAGGATCCGCCCGTGTTCGACGAGGACGAGGTTGACCTCACGATCACGGACCACGACCGCCAACTCGACCACCTCATCCCCGACTCCCCCAACCAGCCCTACGACATGCTGGAAATCATCGAGAACGTCCTCGACGACGGCGACTTCCTCGAAGTGATGCCCCTGTTCGGGCGCTCCCTGCTGTCCGGGTTCGGGCGGATCGAGGGGCGCACGATCGGCATCATCGCCAACCAGCCGACGGTGCTCGCCGGCTGCCTCGACATCGACAGCTCCGAGAAGGCCGCGCGCTTCGTGCGCACCTGTGATGCGTTCAACATCCCGGTCCTGACCTTCGTCGACGTGCCCGGCTTCCTCCCCGGCGTGGACCAGGAGCACCGCGGCATCATCCGTCGCGGCGCGAAGCTGATCTACGCCTACTCGGAGGCGACGGTGCCCCTGCTGACGGTGATCACCCGCAAGGCCTACGGCGGCGCGTACGTCGTCATGGGGTCGAAGCACCTGGGTGCGGACATCAACTTCGCCTGGCCCACCGCGCAGATCGCGGTCATGGGCGCCCAGGGCGCGGTCGAGATCCTCTACCGACGGCAGCTCGCCGGCGCCGAGGACCCCGAGGCGGAGCGGGCCAAGCTCGTGCAGGAGTACGACGACGAGCTCACCAACCCGTACGTGGCCGCCGACCGCGGT
Source organism: Propionibacterium sp. (assembly GCA_012514785.1). GTDB lineage: Bacteria > Actinomycetota > Actinomycetes > Propionibacteriales > Propionibacteriaceae > Arachnia. The sequence continues at coordinate 3,259 of JAAYZP010000175.1, forward strand.
TACGTCGACCAGGTGATCTACCCGCACGAGACCCGCGCGCAGGTCATCCGGGCGCTCCGGCTGCTGCGCACCAAGCGCGGCCAGATGCCGGCGAAGAAGCACGGGAACATCCCGCTATGAGCGAGTTCAAGAGCGTCACGGGCACGCCGCTCACCGACGAGGAGTTCGGGGCCCTGGTCACCGTCCTCCTCGCGAAGCGGCGTGCAGAGCGCCTGCGTTCGGCCGACGACCGGCCGCTCGCGGGCGGCTGGAACTCGTACTACCGCATCGTGCGGCAGCCGCTCGTCCCGGGCCGTGAGGCGTGGAGGCGCCGCTGATGCGTGTCGTGCTCGCCTCGAAGTCCGAGGCACGGCGTCGCGTCCTCGACAACGCGGGCATCGACGTCGACGTCATCTTCTCGGGCTTCGACGAGACCGCGGTCCGGGACCCTGTCGCCACCTCGCTGTGCGCCCGCCTCGCGGTCGCGAAGGGCGAGGTGGTGGCGAACCGGTTGCCGGACCGGGACGTGATCGTCATCGCCGCCGACTCGGTGCTGGAGTACGAGGGCAAGGTGCACGGCAAGCCGCGCACCACCCGCGAGGCGGTGCAGCTGTGGCAGCGGATGCGCGGCCACACCGCCATCCTCCACACCGGGCACTACGTGATGGTGCGCCGGCAGGGTGACTCGCAGTCGCAGATGCGGGTGCAGTCCACCACGGTCAACTTCGCGGATATCTCCGACGAGGAGGCCGAGGCCTACGCGTCCACCGGCGAGCCCGTCAACGTCGCCGGCGGCTTCTCGA
>JAAYZP010000176.1 GCA_012514785.1 Propionibacterium sp.
CAGCCTCGCCGGGCAGATCGGCGACCAGGTGGTCGAGTACCGGCAGCACCACATCGACCAGATCGAGGCCGTCGTGGAGACCCTCAACTCCGCGGTCACGGACATCCTCAAGACCGAGGAGCAGCGCAACGCGATCAACCGGCTGAGCGAGCCCAGCGGCCAGGGCAGCGTGGGCTGGCCGGACCCGGCGCAGCTCTCCGCCCGCAAGGCCGAAGGGAGCACCTCGTTCGGCGACCTCAAGTTCCAGGTGCAGTACTTCAAGGACCACATCACGTTCTGGTCGGATCTGTCCGAGGACTTCTCCGGCCCCGTCGGCACCGCGGAATCCACCCCGCCGATCGACACGATGTTCCACGAGTTCCCCGGCTTCATGGCCACCACCGCCTCGGGCCTCAACAGCCTGGCCGGACACATCAAGGACAAGGCCCTGCAGCGCGGGCAGAACGCCACCGCCAAGATGTCCGAGATCCTCGACCTCACCATCCGGACGTACCTGGAGGGCGAGGAGATCAACACCCAGCAGGCGCTCGAGCTGGAAAAGATGCTGGACGAATGATGCACCGTCGTCCCGGCATCCAGGCGGGCGCGATCGCCACGGCGGTCGCGCTCGCCGCCTGCTCCGGCGGAGCCCCTCCCGGCCCCGGGCCCGCGTCGGTGGTCGCCGAGCGACTGTCAGAGCTTTCCGGCACGGCGGAGGAGTTCAGCTCCCTCGCGGTGGGACGGGAGGATCTGCTGGCGCACACGGCCGAGGGCGACGAGCTGCAGATCTGGGACCTGACGGAGGGCCTGGAGTTCCGCGACACCTTCGGCGGCCGCTACCCGGCGGTCCCCTTCGAACAGCTCGACGCGGACGCCATCCAGGCCGAGGTCGAGGCGCTGGTGGCCGAATGCGACGTGAACGTCCGGGTGACGGTCAACGCCGTCACCCCGTCGGCCCACGTCACCGAGATGCGCTGCGGCGAGGCGTCCTTCCTGGAACTCGTTGCCACCGACCCCAAACAGGTCCACCTCGCCGGAGAGCCGTTGCCTGACGGGACGGCGGTCTCCGTCGAGGAGACCTGGGAGTACGTGCTGGCGCTCGTGGCGAGGCTCGACCCCGACGAGGTCGTCTCGCGGGTGGAGATCGACGACGAGGAGGCCTACGTCTGGATGTCCGGGAACTCCGCCACCAACGATTGCGTTCCGAGCTTCAGCTTCGCCAGGGACGGCTCGGACCTGGGCTGGGCCTGCTTCTCCAACCCGCAGGGCCCCCCGATCCCGCTCGGCACCATGGAAGCGGCCGAGCTGGCTGGGATCCAGCGAGCGGTGATGACGGAGGCCGGGATCGACGGCACGGACGGGCTGGAGGTCACGGTGGGCACCAGCAGCGCCACGGGCGCGCCCGCGCTCAGGGTCCAACTGGGGCCGTCGAGCGCGGAAGCCCCGCTTCGCTGACGGGGGCCGGCCCCGGACCCTGCGCACGCCGAGGATGGTTTCAACCCTTCGAGCATCAAGTGGCACTGGGTGGTTGGGCTCACGGTGCGAGGAACGAGCCCGTGATGGTCGAAACCGCCTTCAGCCCTCGCAGGGACCCGGGCTCAGAGGGCGGCGCCGCGAGGCCCGTCGTGGCGCTTCGCGCGCTCGGCGACGATGTCCTCCGCCACCGCGCGCACGCCCTCAGCGTCCCACTCCGCGACCCCGTCGTGCGAGGCGCGCATCACCACGGGCAGGATGCCGCGGGTGAGGTCGAGGCCGGAGGTGGCGGCGTCGTCGTCGGCGGCGTCGAACAGCGCCTGCAGCAGCACCGTTACCGCGCTCAGCTCGTC
>JAAYZP010000177.1 GCA_012514785.1 Propionibacterium sp.
CACTGGCTCCGCGCCGACGCCCTCACCGCCGCGATCCTCGCGGTGCTGGGTGCGGGCATGGTCGGGCTGTCACGAGCCGCGGGGCTGGAGTTCTTCGAGTTCCCGCTGTGGCGGCAGATGCTCGGCGCGTCGATCCTGGCGGTGCCGCTGGTGTGGCGCAGGCGCTTCCCGATGACAGCCGCGATAGTCGCGAACGCCCTCTACATCGTGCTGCCCTACACGCTGGGCATGGACCTGTACGCGTCGCAGGTGGTGCTGTTCCTGGCGTTCTACTCCGTCGGCGCGTGGTCGGCGCAGCGCGGCTGGGCCCTCATCGTGCGGATCACCATCAGCGCCGTCATGGCGGTGTGGCTGGTCTCCTCGATGTTCGGGGGCTTCGGCGCGTCCCCCGCGCCCGCATCGATGGCCGCCGACGAGCTGCTCGCCTTTTTCATGCTCAACTCCAGCATCAACATCGCCTTCTTCGCCGGCGCCTGGGTGTTCGGCAACCGCGCGTGGCAGTCCGCGCTCGAACGCCACGCCCTCGAGAAGGCGCACGACGACATCCGCGCGCTCCAGGGGGAACTCGTGGAGGCCGCCGTCGAGACCGAGCGGATGCGGATCGCCCGCGAGCTGCACGACGTCGTCGCCCACCACGTGACGGCGATGAGCGTCCAGGCCGCCGCCGCGCGTCGCCTGCTGGGCACCGACCCGGCCCGCGCGGAAGCATCGCTCAAGTCGGTCGAGGCCAGCGGGAGGAGTGCGGTCGCCGACCTCCGCACCATGGTGCTCACCCTGCGATCCGACAACGAGGAGACCGACGCGCTGCCCACCCTCGCCGACGTCGAGGCCCTGGTCAGCACGGCCCAGGAGCACGGGCAGCACATCACCTACGAACGGATCGGCGACGTGCCCGAGCTCAGCCCCGCCGTCGAACTCACGCTCTACCGGGTCGCGCAGGAGGGACTCACCAACGCGAAGAAGCACGCCGGCCCCACCGCCAACGTCGCGCTGCGGCTGCGTAGCCTGGGGGACGCCGTGGAGCTCGAGATCTCCGACGACGGCCGCGCCGCCCCGACGCTGCTGCCCGGCACCGGCACCGGCCTGCAGGGGATGCGGGAACGCATCACCGCCGTCGGCGGCCAACTCGAAGCGGGCCCCAAACCGCGCGGCGGGTTCATGGTGCGCGCATCCGTCCCGACGGGGGCGGACGTATGATCCGGGTGCTGCTCGTCGACGACCAGTCCCTGATCCGCACCGGGTTCAAGACGATCCTCGAGTCCGAGCCCGGGCTGGAGGTCGTCGGCCAGGCCGCGAACGGCGAGGAGGGTGTGCGGCTCGCGCTCGAGCTCGAACCCGACGTGATCTGCATGGACGTGCAGATGCCGGTCCTCGACGGGATCGAGGCCACCCGGCGGATCACGGCGGCCGGGAGCCGGTCGTCGGTCCTGATCCTCACCACGTTCGACCGCGACGACTTCCTCTTCGAGACCCTCCAGGCCGGGGCGGCCGGGTTCCTGCTGAAGACCGCCGAGGCCGAGGAGCTCATCCAGGCCGTGCAGGTGCTGGGGCGCGGCGACGCGCTGCTCTCGCCGCAGGTGACGCGACGGGTCATCGCCCGCTTCACCACCACCCGGCCCGCGCCGGCCGGGGGCGACGCCGTCGACCAACTCACCGAACGCGAGCGCGAGACGCTGCTCTGGCTCGCCCGCGGCATCAGCAACGCGGAGATCGCCGCCGAGATGTACGTCAGCCCCGAGACCGTGAAGAGCCACGTCTCCAGCATCCTCACCAAACTGGGGCTCCGGGACCGCATCAACGCCGTCATCTGGGCCTACGAACAGGGCCTCGTCTCCCCCGGCACGCACTGACTCCCCCGCGCGGGGGAGGCCCGGATTTCCCCCACCCGCGGGAGGCGCCCGGCACCGTCGGATTCCTAGGCTTATGGCCATGATCAGTGTTAGGAACATCCACCGGTCCTTCGGTGACAAGCACGTGCTGAAGGACGTCTCCTTCGACATCAAGCCCGGCCTGATGACCGGGTTCGTCGGCGGTAACGGCGCCGGCAAGACGACCACCATGCGCATCGTCCTGGGCGTCCTCGGCGCCAACAACGGCGAGGTCCTCGTCGACGGTGCACCCATGACCGACACCTACCGCGCCAACATGGGCTACATGCCCGAGGAGCGCGGCCTCTACCCGAAGATGAAGGTCATCGACCAGCTCGTCTACCTCGCCCAGCTCCACGGCATGAGCGCGGCGGACGCGAAGCATCGCGGGCTCGAAATCCTCGACCGCCTCGGGCTCGTCGGGAAGCCGACCGACACCCTGGAGTCGCTCTCGCTGGGCAACCAGCAGCGCGCCCAGATCGCCGCCGCGCTCATCCACCGGCCGGCCGCCCTCATCCTCGACGAACCCTTCTCCGGCCTCGACCCCTCCGCGGTCGACGCCACCGTCGCCGTGCTGCGGGAAGTGGCCGCCACCGGCGCGCCGGTCCTGTTCAGCTCGCACCAGCTCGATCTCGTGGAGCGCCTCTGCGACGAACTCGTGATCATCGCCGACGGCCGGATCCGCGCCAACGGGACCCGCGACGAGCTGCTCGCCGCGGGAGCCACCGGCGAATGGGAGCTGGTCAGCGCCGCCGATACCGGCTGGGTCCGCGAGGCGGGCGTCAGCGTGAAGGAATTCGACGGCGGCTACGTCCGCTTCCTCGCCCCCACCGAACAGCAGGCCAACGAGGTACTCACCGGCGCGCTCGCGCGCGGCACCGTGAAGAGTTTCGGCCCCGTGCAGCGCTCGCTGCACGAGATCTACAAGGAGGTCACCCAGTGAGCCAGCAAACCATGACCCAGTCCCCCGTCGGCTCCGGCGGCGCCCCGAAGCCCGAACTCACCCCTCGTCCCTCGTTCTGGAACGCGGTGGGCATCGTGGCGAAGCGTGAGATCATCACGCGGTCGCTGTCGAAGTCGTTCATCATTTCCACGATCGTCACGCTCGCGATCATCCTTGCAGTCATGGTGCTGATGCCCCGGATCGGCGACTGGATGAGCGGCGGCCCGGACACCGTCGCGGTGGTCGGCGAGGCGGAGCCCGTCGTCGCGGGCATCGCCGACGGCGCCGAGATCCAGGTGCTGGCCGACGACGCCGCGGCCCGCCAGGCCGTCATCGACGAGACGGTCGACGTCGCGGTCGTGCCCGACGACGCCAGCCCCGTCGGCGTGAAGCTCTACTCCCTCGACGACATCCCCACCGACTGGCTGCAGATGTTGTCGGTGAGCCCCACCGTCGAACTGCTCGACACCGACGCTGCCAACCCCGGCGTCCTCTACCTCATCGCGCTCGGATTCGGCATCGTGTGGATGATGGCGGCGATCACGTTCGGCATGAGCATCGCCACGAGCGTGGTGGAGGAGAAGCAGACGCGCATCGTCGAGATCCTGCTGGCGACCGTCTCCGCCCGTTCCCTGCTGACGGGCAAGATCGTCGGCAACTCCGCCGCGGCGCTGGTGCAGATCCTGCTCATCGTCGGGACGATCTTCCTGGGCCTGGCGATCAACGGCGACCAGTTGCCGACGATGAACCTCACCATGCCCATCATCTGGTTCGTGGTGTTGTTCCTGGTGGGCTTCGTGATGATCGCATCGATGTACGCGGCAGCGGCGGCGTTGGTGTCACGCCAGGAGGACCTCGCCAACGTGCAGCAGCCGATCATGTGGCTCGTCATGCTGCCCTACTTCGCGATCATCTTCGCGTTCAACAACCCCCTAGCGCTGCAGGTGATGAGCTACATCCCGTTCTCGGCCCCCGTGGCGGTCCCGATGCGGGTGTTCACGGGCCAGCACGAGGTGTGGGAACCGTTCCTGTCGCTGGGCATCCTGCTCGCGACGACCGGGGCGATCATCTGGCTGGCCGCGCGGATCTACGAGAACGCGCTGCTGCGCACCGGCAAGCCGGTGAAGTGGAAGGACGCGATCAAGTCCGAGGCGTGATCAGCACTACAGCACGGAGCCGGGTCGGTAGGCAGCAGCCTCCGGCTCGGCTCTCGTGATCTCCTCGACGCGGCGCACCAGCGCGTCCACCTGCGCCTCGGCGGTGCCTGCGAGCTCGAGCGGGGAGGAGACCAGCGATCCCAGCTCGTTCCTGCGGAGCCCCAGCCTGTGGTCGGCGGCGAGGCGGTCCAGCAGGTCGTTTGTCTGCAGGCCCTTCCGCATCTCGAGCGCGACGGCGACGGCGTGCTCCTTGATGGCCTCGTGTGCCACCTCGCGCCCCACGCCCCTGCGCACCGCGGCCATCAGCACCTTCGTCGTCGTGAGGAACGGGAGGTAGCGCTGCAGCTCCGCCTCGATCACGGCCGGGAACGCCCCGAAGTCCTGCAGCACGGTGAGGAAGGTCTCGAACAGCCCGTCGAGCGCGAAGAACGCGTCCGGGAGCGCGACGCGGCGCACGACGGAGCAGGACACGTCGCCCTCGTTCCACTGGTCGCCGGCGAGCTCGCCCACCATCGACACGTAGCCGCGCAGGATCACGGCGAGCCCGTTGACGCGCTCGCAGGAGCGGGTGTTCATCTTGTGCGGCATCGCTGAGGACCCCACCTGCCCCTCCTTGAACCCCTCCGTGACGAGCTCATGCCCGGCCATCAGGCGGATGGTGGTGGCGACGTTGCTGGGCGCGGCGGCCACCTGCGCGAGCGCGGTGACGACGTCGTAGTCCAGGCTGCGCGGGTACACCTGCCCCGTCGAGGTGAGCACGGCCGCGAACCCGAGCTCGGACGCGACGCACTCCTCCATCTCGGCCAGCTTGCCGGCGTCGCCCCCGACGAGGTCGAGCATGTCCTGCGCGGTGCCGACGGGCCCCTTGATGCCCCGCGCGGGGTAGCGGGCGATGAGCTCGTCGAGGCGCGTGAGGGCGATGAGCAGTTCGTCGGCGGCGGTGGCGAACCGCTTGCCGAGCGTGGTGATCTGCGCGGCGACGTTGTGCGAGCGCCCGGTCAGCGCCGTGGAGCGGTACTCGGCCGCGAGCCGCGTGAGCTGCGCCAGCGTCGCGACGACGCGCACCCGGATCACCCTCAGCGAGTCGAGGACCTGGAGCTGCTCGATGTTCTCCGTGAGGTCGCGCGAGGTCATGCCCTTGTGCACGTGCTCGTGGCCGGCGAGCTCGTTGAACTCCTCGATGCGGGCCTTCACGTCGTGCCGGGTCACGCGCTCGCGCTCGTCGATCGAGGCGAGGTCGACGTCGTCGAGCACCGACTCGTAGGCGGCGATGACGGCATCGGGGTCGGAGCCGCCGAAGTCGACGCCGAGGTCCCGCTGGGCCCGGAGGACCGTCAGCCACAGCTTCCGCTCCGCGACGATCTTCGCCTCCGGCGCCCAGATGGCGCGCATCTGGTTCGAGGCATAACGGTTGGCCAGCACATTGGGAACGCTCATGCGCTCAGCCTACTGTCGCCCGCCGCGATCCCGAGCACCCCGCGGACACTGAGTGGTGGGCATCATCACGTGACCGTTTTCGGGGGTCTCAATGCCCTTTCGACGCTCCTAGACGCCCCGGAGTGCTTTCAAACCCCCGAAAACGGTCACGAAGCGGCTGGGACCTCGGTGAGCTCGCCCACCAGCTTCGGCTTCCCCTCCTTGTCGACGACGGCGAAGCTATCGCCGTCGACGACGAACCCCACCCTGCCGGGCAGCAGGATCGGCTTGGTGAACTGCACACGCACCCGGTACGCGTCCGGCAGCTGACCGCCGAACGCCGCCAGCGCGCGGGCGTGGGTCCACATGCCGTGGATGATCGGGCGCGGGAACCCGAAGATCCGGGCGGTGAGCGGGTGGAGGTGGATGGGGTTCCAGTCGCCGGAGACCCGCGCGTACTGCCTCCCCAGATCCGCGGGCAGGCGCCACCGCTGCGACGCTCCCCCCGCCTGCGCCTCCGGCATGGGCAGCCGCTTGGTCTCGGGCGGGTCGCCGGGCACGTCGGCCTTCGTCGACAGGTAGTTGCTCGATCCCTCCCACACGAGCTCGTCGCCCACGTGGATCCGCCCGCGGAGCTCGAACGTCGCTCCCTTCTTGTGCGGCTGCAGGTTCTCCGCCGTCACCGCGAGCCGGAGCCGCTCCGCCACGCCGACGGGCCGGTGCAGCACCATCTCGTTGCTCACGTGCACGAGGCCCGCGAGCGAGAACGGAAACTCCTTGCTCCGGAGGATCCGGCCCTGCAACCCGAACGTGCAGACGTGCAACCACGTCGCAGGCACGGCGTCCTTCACGCTGAACCCGGTGACCCGCGCGTAGGCCGCCGACTGCTCGAGATCCTGGCGGTAGTCATCGAGCGACACCTCGCCGCGGGGCAGCTTCGCGCCCATCACGCACCTACCAGGTTCTGGCCACACACGCGGATGACCTGCCCGTCGACTCCGCCGGAGGCCGGGGAGCACAGGTAGGCGAGCGTCTCCGCGACGTCCACCGGGCGGCCGCCCTGGCCGAGCGAGTTGGTGCGGCGGAAGATCTCGCGCTGCACGAAGGGGATCGCGCCGGTCATCTCGGTCTCGATGAAGCCGGGCGCGACGGCGCCGGCCGTGATGGGCCGGTCCGCCAACTGCCGGCTCAGCTCCCACGTGTAGCCCATGACGCCGGCCTTGCTGGCGGCGTAGTTGGTCTGCCCCTTGTTGCCGGCCACCCCGGAGGTGGAGGCGATGCCGACGATGCGGGCCTCGTCCCCGAAGCCGCCCGGGACGACGTCTCCGAGGAGGTAGTCGTTGATGCGGATCTCGGCGGCGAGGTTGACCTCGAGCACCTGGCCCCACAGCTTCTCGTCGAGGTTCGCGAGCATCTTGTCGCGCGTGATCCCGGCGTTGTGCACGATGGCCCAGATCCTGGCGTCGGCGCCGTGCACGCGGGCGACGTGCGCCGCGATGCGCTCCCCGGCGTCGGCCGCGGTGATGTCGAGCTGGAGCGCGGAGCCGCCGATCCGGTTGGCCACCTGCGCCAGCGAGTCGCCCCCGGCAGGGACATCGATGGCGACGACGCTCGCCCCGTCGCGCGCGAACACCTCGGCGATGGCCGTTCCGATGCCGCGGGCCGCCCCCGTCACGACGACGACCCGCCCCTCGAACGGGCGATCATCCAGCGCGTGCAGCGCCTTGGCCGGCCCGACCCTCCAGGTCTGGCCGCTGACGAATGCGGAGCGTCCCTCGAGGAGGAAGCTCATGGTCGAGACGAGGTCGTCGGCGCCGGTGTCGCCCCGGAGGAAGAGGAGGTTCGACGTCGAGCCGGCGCGGAGCTCCTTGGCCACGGTGCGGTTGATGCCGTCGATGCCCTGCGCCACGGCGTGCGCCTCCAAACCCTCGACGGCGCTCGCGTCGGTGGCGACGATGATCACCCGGCCGGAGCGCTCCAGCGACCGCACGGCGGGGCGCAGCACCTGGCGCAACCCTTCGAGTTCGGCGATGGTGCGCACGCCTGTGGCATCCACGACGACGGCGCCGGGCGGGGTCGTGTACGGCCGCGGCACCTGCCGGCCGCGATCGTCGGCGATCCGGTTCTCCGCGACATCGGCGATCGGGTCGGCCGTCTCGACGTCGAGCAGCCCGAGCGCGGCGCGCGCGGCACCGTCGGCACCAGGCAGCTCCGCGAGCACGACGGGCCCCGTGGGCAGCACGCGCCCCCGGCGCAGCTTCGGCGGCGGCTTCAGCCCCGCCTGCTTCGCGACCAGCTGGCCGAGCGGGGAGTTGAACAGGGTTTCCAACACGCTCATCAGAGTGCCTCCAGGATCATGACAGCGCCCTGACCGCCGGCGGCGCAGATCGAGATGAGCCCCTTGGCGCCGCTGCCGCGTTCGGCGAGGCGCTTCGCGAGGCTGGCGACGATGCGCCCACCAGTGGCGGCGAAGGGGTGGCCGGCTGCGAGCGAGGAGCCGTCGACGTTTACCTTCGCGCGGTCCACCGCTCCGACGCCGTTCTGCTCGAGCGCCTTCAGCGTGGCGAGCACGGTCGAGGCGAACGCCTCGTGGAACTCGAACAGCTCGAAGTCGTCCAGCGTGAGGCCGCCACGCTCGAGCAGCTCGGGGATGGCGCGCGTGGGCGCCAGGAGGAGGTCCTCGGCGCCGGTGACGTAGTCGGCCGCGGCGATCTGCGAGTCGACCACCTTCGCCAGCACCGGCCAGTTGCGCTCGCGCGCCAGGGACTCCTCGGCCAGCAGGACGACGGCGGCGCCGTCGGTGAGCGCCGTGGAGTTGCCGGCGGTCATCGTCGCGTCGTCGCCGCGGCCGAAGACGGTGCGCAGCGAGGCGAGCTTCTCGAGCGTCGTGTCGGCACGCAGGATCGAGTCGCGCGAGACGCCCCGGTAGGCGGTGACGAGGTCGTCGAAGAAGCCGGAGTCCCAGGCGCGCGCCAGGTTCTGGTGGCTGTCGTAGGACAGCTGGTCCTGATCCTCGCGGCTGACCTCCCATCGCGTCGTGGTCAGCGCCTGCGACTCGCCCATGCTCAGGCCGGTGCGGGGCTCGATCACCGCGGGCGGAACGGGCATCAGGTCGGACGGGCGGATCGACGCCAGCGCCTTCAGCCGGTCGCCGAGGCTGCGGGCGCGACTCGCCCGGAGGATGGCCTTGCGCAGCCCCTCAGTGACGACGATGGGCGCGTCCGACGCGCTGTCGGTGCCGCCGGCGATCGCGGAGCGGGCCTGGCCCAGCCGGATCTTGTTGCTGGTGTAGATGACGGCCTCGAGGCCTGTCGCACACGCCTGCGCCAGGTCGACCGCGGGGGTGTGCGGGGAGAGCGCGGAGCCCAGCACGGACTCCCGGGTGAGGTTGAAGTCGCGCGAGTGCTTCAGCACTGCGCCGGCGGCCACCTCGTCGATCTTCGCGCCGGCCAGCCCGAACCGCGCGACGAGGCCGTCGATCGCGGCGGTGAGCAGGTCCTGTGCGGACGCGGATGCGTACTTGGTGCCGGCTTTGACGAACGGGGTGCGGTTGCCACCCACCACGACGGCGGTGTGAGTCATCGGGAATCCTCTCGGAAAGTTATCGAAACTCAGAGTAGCAGGTACTGCCCGTATCCGGTACCCTTGCTTCCCATGAAGACGACAACGGACGGTCGGGCCACCCGCTGGGAGGCGCACAACGCCGAGCGACGACGCGAGCTCGTGGCTTCCACGCTGCGCGCGATCCGGAAGCACGGCGCCGGCGTCGGCATGGACGACATCGCGGCCGAGGCCGCCACGTCGAAGCCGGTCATCTACCGCCACTTCGGCGACAAGGCGGGCCTCTACCAGGCGGTCGTGGACTGGGTCAACGACTTCATCTGGGAGCGGCTGGCGCTGGGGGACGTCGCCGAGTCCAACCCGCACGAGCTGGTCAGCTCGCTGGCGGACACCTACCTCACGCTCGTGGAGAAGGACCCGGAGATCTACAAGTTCGTGATCGCCCGGCCCGACGTCGAGAGTCCCGTCGCCGACCCGGTGCTCAGTATCACCACCCGTATCGGCAACCAGGTCTCGGACCTGTTCCGGCACTGGTTGCGGCAGCGCGGCCTGGACGAGGAGCCCGCCAACATCTGGGGCCACGGCGTCGTCGGCTTCATCTGGGCCGCCGCGGACCGCTGGATCATCACCCAGTTGCGCCGGCCCCGGGCCGACGTCGTCGCCTACATCGATCAACTATTCGCACCCGCATTCGAGGCGCAAAGGAGCCAGTCATGACTGCAACCACCACCACCCGCACCAGCACCGAGGGAAACCACGAGCGGCTCACCGCCACCGGCGAGGGGCTCCGTCGCGCCCTCGACGGCCCGTTCCACGCCACCAAGCAGCGCTGGCGCCGGGAGGTCGACGCGGAGGACATCGCACGCAGCCCCGACTTCTCGGTCGAGGAGGCGCGCGCCTGGGCGTTGGAGAAGGTGGTCGCGCTGTCCGGGCGGGACTTCGTGACGGCCGGGTTCCCCGAGGCCTACGGCGGGACGGGTTCCCTGGCGGAATCCGTGGCGAACTTCGAGATGCTCGCGATGGGCGACCTCTCGCTGACCATCAAGTCCGGCGTGCAGCACGGCCTCTACGGCGGCGCGATCATGAACCTCGGCACGAAGTACCACCACGACAACTTCCTCTCCGACGCGGTGACCGTCCGCACGCCCGGCTGCTTCGCCATGACCGAGCTCGACCACGGCTCCGACGTACAGAACCTCGAGACGACGATCACCTACATCCCCGAGTCGCAGGAGTTCGAGATCCACTCGCCGCACCCGCGCGCCGCCAAGGCCTACATCGGCAACGCGGCCCGCGACGGACGGATGGCCGTCGTCTTCGGCCAGCTGATCGTCGGCGAGGAGAACCACGGCGTCCACGCCATCCTCGTCCCGATCCGCGACAGCGAGGGCCTCCCCCTGCCACGGGTCACCACGGGCGACCACGGGCACAAGGGCGGGCTGAACGGCGTCGACAACGGCACCATCCTGTTCGAGCACGTCCGGGTGCCCCGCCTGATGCTGCTGGACAAGTTCGGCGGGGTCGATGAGGACGGCGCCTACCACTCCCCCATCAAGAAGCGCTCGGCGCGGTTCTTCACCATGCTCGGCACCCTGGTGCGCGGCCGCATCTGCGTGGGCGGCGGCGCGGCGTCGGCGGGGCGGAAGGCGCTGTCGATCGCGACCAGGTACGCGCTCGAGCGCAAGCAGTTCCCGCGCCCCAACATCGGCGACGAGATCCGGCTCATCGAGTACCAGCTGCACCAGCGCAAGTTGCTGCCCGAGATCGCGCGCGCGTACGCGTTCGGGTTCGCGCAGAACGAGGTCTCGCTGCAGTTGCAGCGCCTCCACGACGCCGACGCCGGCTCGGTGGAGTCCCGCGAGCTGGAGACCCGCGCCGCCGGGCTGAAGATGCTGCAGACCCGCTGGGCCAATGACACGGTCCAGGTGGCGCGCGAGGCGTGCGGCGGCGCCGGCTACATGAGCGAGAACGGGATCACGCTGACCCGCCACGACGTCGACATCTTCGCCACCTTCGAGGGGGACAACACCGCGCTCGCGCTGCTGGTGGCGAAGGCCCTACTGCTCGACTACCGCGCCACGTGGGGCGACCTGAACCTCCGGGACACCGCGCAGAAGACCGCCGCGTTGGTGGGCACCGCCATACTGGAGCGGACCACCGCGCGCGCACCGATCGAGCGGCTGATCAAGGCGGCCCGGGGCAAGTCGGAGGCGGAGCAGCTCTCGGCCCGCGGCTGGCACATCCAGATGTTTGACTTCCGCGAGAAGCACATCGTCGAGGGGCTGGCACAGCGCATGCGCGCGGCCGCCAAGGCGTCGGAGGAGGGGCTGTTCGCCGCGGTCAACGCGTGCCAGAGCCACATGGTGGCCGCCGCGCGGGCGCACATGGACCGCGTGGTGCTGGAGGCCTTCATCGCCGGCATCGAGGCGTGCCAGGACGACTACATCCGGTCGCTGCTCGTGCGGGTCTGCGACCTGTACGCGCTGGCGACGCTCGAGGAGCACCGCGCCTGGTACATGGAGCACAACGCGTTCGACGGCAAGCGCTCCAAGGGCCTGACCTCCGCGGTCGAGGACTTGGGCCAGGAGCTGGCGGGCAAGGCCCTGGAACTCGTGGAGGGGCTCGGCGTGCCGACGGCGTGGCTCAACTCGACGATCGCGTAGTTCACCGGGCGGCCCGAGCCCGCGGTCAGTGGTTGCGCAGGGCGTCGATGAGCCCGGCCTTGTTCATCTTCGACCGGCCCTCGATGCCCAGCTCGGCGGCACGCTCGCGCAGTTCGTCGAGGGTCCAGTCGTCGTAGGAGCCTGCCTCGCCGCCCTTCCGCCCGACCTCGGAGCGCGACGTGTTCGCGGCGGCGTTGGCGATCCGGGCCGCCTTCTCCTTGCTGGCGCCGTCGTCGCGGAGCTCCTCGTACAGCTCGGGGTCCTTCACGCTCGGGCCTGGGTCCCGCTTCTTCTCGGCCATCTCGACCTCCTGCACTCGTGGGGGTTTCCACACTACGCCTCGACGGGTGCGGGGCCCGGGCAGGAGGTCGCCCCGGACCCGCGACAGATATTCCGGACGAACTCGTTCAACTGTTGGGGGAGCAATCCCGGGCACCTTCGATGTTCATTCAGGTGCCCGGGGCAACCACTTGCCAGGCCCGGCTGGGTTCCCCCGACCTGCTGGGCCGGGTGGGACGGATTCCCTCGCCCGCCGGTGCCGGCCGCTGACCACATGCAGCAGCCGGCCCCGGCCACTCCAGTACTTCGCCCCCTTCTTCGCTAAGCTCCTTGCCATAAAAGGGTATGCATCGATGACGAAGCGGGGTGCTCGTGGTTCGGGGTGTGGGAACGAGCGGCACGGGACTTCTGTGGCGCGCCCGTTTCCGCGAGCGCTGGGAGCATGTCGCACCCCTCACCGTCCTCGCCGCACTGCCCGGGTGGGGCAAATCCACCTGGATGGCGCAGTGCGCGAAGCACCTCGCCGACACGAGCCCGGAGCTCGCCCAGCAGTGGATCACGTCCCGCGGCACGCTGACCGCACTGCTGTCGAATCCTCCGACGGAGGCCGTGGTGTTCGTCGACGACGTCCTGATCGGCGCCTCCGACCCGCTCTGGGCCGACCTGCTGCGGGCCGCCCGGCAAGGCCCTGATCTGCGGCTGGTGGTGAGCAGCGTCGACAGCCCGGACCTGCCGCACGACGACCTGCTCGAGGTCCTCGACGAGCGCCACCTCCGCTTCGACGACGACGAGATCGAGCAGTTCCGGCAGCTGCTCGTCACCGAACAGGCCGCCGTCGACCTGGTCCCCATCCCCGCCGGCCTGATGGGCTGCCCGCTGCTTGTGCACCGCCAGGTGGCCCGGACGCTCTCCCGGGGCGGCCAGCACACCTGGCCGGCGCCGAACGGTCTGCCCGTCCACCACCTGAACTCCATCTGGTACGCGCAGAGGCAATCCGGCGCGCTCGACGACTCGGTGCTCGTGGGCGCGCTCGACAACGCCCGATCCCTGCGCCGATTCACCGTGGGTCTCCTGGCCGACGATGCGCGCCACCAGCGCCTCCTCAGGCAGCAGTTCGCCCGGCTCGCCGCCCTTCCGCTGGTGAGACCGGACACCGACGACGAGGCGCACGCCGACGCCTTCGCCTGGATCCCCACGATGTGGGACCTGCTCCGTGCCGCCGAGACCCCCGAGGCCCACCGTGCCCGTCTGGAGGGTGCCCTCGCGCGCGTCACCGCCAGCGGCCGATCCGTGGGGAGGCTCTACTACTTGCTCGCCCTCGGCCAGGTCGACGAGGCCGAGGTGCTGGTCGCTGCCGAGTACCGCCGCTGCCTGGTCTACACCGACGAGTGGGCCACCGAACTCCTGCTGGAGCACGACCACGACCCGACGACGCACCCGGCGCTCACGCTGCTGTCCAGCGAGATGCGCTCCCGGCGGGGCCAGTCGCTCACCAGGGTCCGGCGGGATGCCGAGTTCGCCGTCGAGACGCTCCGCGAGCAATCCTCATCCGATCCCGGCGGCGAGTTGGCGCGCACGAGTCTTATCGCCTACGCCGCCGTCACCGCCGGCGACCGGCTCCGCGCGCTCCGGTTCCTGTCACACCTGGAGGACCTTGCCGAGATCACCCCCAGCGCCCGGCTCCCCGACGACGAGCGCGTCCGCTTGGTGGGCAACCTCTACCTCATCTACTGGGCCGCGCAGCAGGCCGACGCGCACGAGCTCGCGATGGAGATCGCCACCGCGATGGCGACGTTCTCCCGTCCGCGCGACCAGCTGTACGCGATGGAGATGGTGAGCCTCCACACGCAGGAGGACATGGCCGGGCTCCGCTCGCTGGGGCACGACGGCGCCCCACCGTCCGCCGACGACGAGAGCCACGCCATCCCCCTGGTGCACATCGAGGACGGCAACGACGTCGCGGCCATCGATTTCCTTCGTCCCATCATGAGCCGCAAAACCCCAGCCACTTCGCGTTCGTCCCTCGATGCCCTGACGCTGCTGGTCCGAACCCTCACCGACCTCCCCGGGCTCCGTGTCGCGGACGTGACCGAGGTCGTCGACCGCAGCCGAGCCCTGTGGCGGCACGGCCGACCCAGCACGTTCGTCACCTTCGCCGCCGTCACCGCGTACGCCGCGCTGGGAGCCCAGGACCAGGGCCGTGAGCTCATGGCGAGCATCGACGTGGACGACCCCGACCTCTTCGAGCGCCTCACCGAGGTCCTCTGCCTGCAGATGGAGGGGCGCTTCGACGAAGTGCGGGAGCGTGCCGCTTCGATCACGACGCCGTTGCCCCGGTTCGAGATGCTGGCCGGGGTACTCACCGTCGCGACCTACGTCCAGCTCCAGCAGAAGCCCCTCGCCATCGCCCGCCTGCAGGCGCTCTGGCGGTCCTGCCCGGCCCCGCGGCTGCTCCGCTTCGCGATGCGGTTCGTGCCCGAGCACGTGGCGAGCACCATGGCGTCCTGGGACACCGACCTCCCCACCGATCTCGCCGACGCCCTCCGCGCCACCCGCGGCGACCACCGACCCATCCAGTGGCGACCCCGGCCGCGACTCACTCCGACGGAGCGCGAGGTGCTGTTCCTCATGCGCGACGGGAAGAAGAACCGTGAGATCGCGGAGGCCCGGTTCGTCACCCTCGACACCCTCCGCAGCCAGATCAAGGCGCTCTACCGCAAACTCCGGGTCTCCAACCGCGGCGACGCGCTCGTCGCCGCCGCCGAGTGGCGGCTTCTGGAGGAGGGTGAAATTTAGGGGTGAACAACCCCGTCAGCGCGACATTCCCGCAGGCTCGGCAAATATTCTCCAGGCAATCACACGGGTGGCCAGGGGGCAGCAAGTGCCGGAACAGGGAAAGATCCATGATTGGCGTGCTTCGGCGGACGAGGTGTTCCGCAACGAGTACACCGTCCTGAAACAGCGCGCCGACCGGATCGGCGGCTCCGTCATCGACGGCGACGACCTCCTCTCCGACGCCGTCGAGCAGCTCATCGTCCAACACCTACGGGGCCGCGGCCCCGCCACGCACGTCGCCGCCTACCTGACCCGGACGATGCGCAACCGCGTGATCGACGAGGTCCGCTCGCCCCGGTCCCGGGTCCGCCACTTCTACGACGACGAGGAGTTCGTCCACGCCGACGACACCAACTTCCACGTCGAGGCGGCGCCGGAGACCCGCTGGACCCGCGAGGCGCTCGCGCGCCTCCCGGAGGCCATGCGCACGGTGCTCGTCGAGACCGCGGTGCACGACCGCTCGCCGGGGGAACTCATCAAGGAACAGCGGCGCAGCCCCAACGCGGTCTACTCACAGATCCGACGGGCCAAGCACCGCCTCCGCCGCGAGCTGCTCGTCGTGATGCTGCAGGAAGACGCGCCGTCGCTCTGCTGCGAGCGAGCCGAGTTGCTCCCCGACGTGATCGCCCCGCATCTCGACGACATGGACCCGAAGTCCGAGGCCGTCCAGCACCTGAGCGGCTGCTGCCGATGCGTCGGGCGATGGCAACGCTTCTCTACCATCCGCGAATCCCTGTCGTCCTGAATTGCCGCCGTCCGCCCTTGTGACAGCCTCGCACGGCAACTAATTGCGATTTGCAAAACACCGGGTTGCACGGCCGTTATAGTCGGACCTATTAGCCACTAGAGAGGTGTCGGCGACGAGGTCGACGAGGTGAAACGATGGCGACAACAAAGACCAGGAAGAATCAGGGCACGCTGTCCGGCGGTCAGATCTTTTCCTATTCGCTCGGTGATGTAGCGAACAACCTGACGTTCATGATGACGTCGATGTTCCTCATGGTGTACATGACGGACATCGCGGGCTTGTCGGCCGGTATGGCCGGCATGATCTACGGCGTCACCAAGATCTGGGCCGGCGCCGCCGACCTCATCGCAGGTCAGACGGTGGACCGCATCCAGACACGCTGGGGCCGTTTGCGCCCCTGGCTGCTGTTCGGCAGCACCCCGCTGGCGATCGTCTTCGTCTTGCTGTTCAGCGTGCCCGCAGGGCTCAGCCCCGCGCTCACCATCGCGTGGATCTTCCTGCTCGATGCGCTCTTCCAGCTGGCGTACTCCTTCGTGAACATCCCGTACGGCTCGCTGTCGGCGGCCATGACGCAGGACCCGGTGGACCGCTCGAAGCTCTCCGGCGCCCGCTCGATCGCCAACGCCATCACCGGCGTCGCGCTCTCCGCGATCGTCGCGCCGCAGTTCCAGGACACGACCGGTGACAACGTACGGCTCCAGTTCACCCTGACCACCGCGGGCCTCGGCGTCGTGGCAGTCATCCTGTACCTGATCTGCTTCAAGAACGCCAAGGAGGTCGTCCCCCGCGGCTCCGGCAAGATCTCGCTGAAGCGCACCATGGGCATGATCCGCCAGAACCGTCCGCTGATCTTCCTCTGCCTCGGCGCGTTCTTCCTCCTCGCGTCCATCTTCACGATGAACGCTGTGGGTATGTACTACGCCCGCTACGTGCTGGGCAACGCCGGCTACTACACCTTCCTCGCCCTGGCTCAGACCGTGGCCACGATCATCGTGGCCTCGCTCGTGCCGATGATCACGACCAGGCTCGGCAAGCGCAACGGGTACGTCGCCGCGGCGCTGGTCATCGTGGCCGCGTTCATCCTGATCTACTTCGTGCCCCAGGGCAGCCTGGCCACGGGCATCGTCGCCTGGTTCCTGTTCGGTATCGGCAGCGGCGGCACCAACGCCCTGATGTTCTCGATGCAGGCGGACACCGTCGACTACGGCGAGTGGAAGACCGGCGTGCGCGCCGAGGGCGGTTCGTACTCCGTCCTGTCCTTCATCCGCAAGTGCGGTCAGGGTGTGGGCGGCTGGGCCGGCGCGGCCCTCATCGGCGCGATGGGGTACGTCGGCACCGCCGAGGTGCAGACCGACTCGGCGATCCAGGGCATCCGCCTGGCCACCGGCATTCTGCCGGCTGGCCTCGCGCTCGCTGCCATGGTCGTCATGCTGGGCTATAACCTCTCGGTCGACGACCACAGCAAGATGGTCCGCGACCTGCACGCCCGCCGTTCCGAGGGCGCCGTGTCCGAGTCGTATGGCGTCGAGGCCGAGAAGGTCGTCGTCGAAGAGCTGGGCGATGGCCGCAACATGCTGCTGCGCCCCCGTTCCGAGGGCATCCTCCCCGTCGTCACGATCTTCGAGCTCGAAGGCGCGGGCGCGTCCGACATCGGCCCGGCCGTCGCGGAGAAGCTTGGTGTCAAGTACGTCGGGCAGAAGTTCAGCTCGGATCAGGTGGCCGAGGTCGAGACGAAGGCCCTCGTATCGGACAACGCGTTCGACCGCTGGCTGCGCACGATCTCCTTCACGGGCACGTCCGACTCCGATATGGCGCGAGCCATCGGCATCTCGGAGAACCACTCCATCGCACAGGGGAACAGCCAGGAGGTGCTCGAGTTCGCCAAGGAGGGCGCGGTCATCCGCGGCCGCAACGGTGCCCTCGTGCTCGGCAAGGCCGTCGGTGCGCTGCACGTGCGGCTCACCGCCCCGATGGCGATGCGCGTCGAGCGCGTCGTGTCCAAGACCGGGCTGAGCGCCGATGAGGCGGAGAGCCGGATCATCGTCGAGGACCGGGTGCGCGCCGAGATGTCGCGCAGCCTCTACCAGTGGGATCCGAACACCGACGAGTACTACGACCTCGTGATCAACACCGGCACGGTCACCTACGACCAGGTGGTGGAGATGATCGTCGGCTTCTACCGGAGCAAGTACCCGAAGGCGCTGGCCAGGCCGGCTGCGGGGTCGGAGCCCACCGGCAACGCCCCGCGTACCGCACCCGCTCCTGAAGAGCTGAAGGAGTAACCGGCACAAGTTATCCACAGAAGACGGTGCCCGACCTCGGTCGGGCGCCGTCTTTTTGTTTCCCTCCTGTGGAGAGTGAACGCGGCCGGGTGTTCGCGCCCATAACGTAGGTATGGACAATGGCTACGGAATCTTTTCGATCGCGGACCTCTACGACCGTGGGTACACGTACGCGCAGTGGGTAGCCGCTAGAGCGTGTCTCCCAATTCTGCACGTGCTGCGGTGCACTCGGACGGCACCCTCGCTTCCTTGTCGTCGTCGCTGACAGTCACTAGTTGGTTGAGCTCGCCCGCGACGAAGGAGCCGGCGATGGTCGAAACCACCTTCAGCAGTAGCTGGGACCTAGGCCCTGCTCAATCCACGAGTCGCGAAGCGACCGCGCAACTGTGCATTCGACCCCAGGGAGTCACTCGTTCCACCCGCGGGTTCGAGGTGGGCGCGGACCCTTAGGAGCTGTTGAAACCACCGTTTCGGTGGTTTCAACAGCTCCTAAGAGTTCAACGCAGCCCGTGAGCCGCGCCTAGTGGGGGATGCCGATGTCGTGCGGGAGAACCCGTCGGCGAACCGACTCCCCCGCCGGAGCCCGTCGCCGTGACCTCGTGGCCTGGCGGCTGGGCTACCGGGTGCTGCGCCTCAGCTACGAACAGATCCACCACGACTGGGAGAACACCCGTCTCGTGCTGCTGAGGCTGCTGCGCAGCGGCCTGCATCTAGCCGAACCCGTACCGCTCTGATTTTCAACCGGTGTATTCGGCCACATAGCCCGCTATACGGGGTTATGTGGCCGAATACGCCGGCCCAAAGTTCTCGACCCGAAGGATTCCCCATGAAATCACTCGTTCCGCCACTGGCCGCGGTCGTTCTGCTCGCCGGTTGCACCGGCGACCCGACTCCCCCGCCGGAGCCCGTCGTCGCAACTGTCAGCGCCACACCCACGCCGTCATCGAGGCCCTCGCCGAGCCCGGGCACCGATCCGGTGACGGCTTTCGTCGATCCCTGGGTGCCTGTGGCGTGCGACGTCGGGCGCGACCCCACGCCCGTCGAGACGGCGTTCCTCGTGGAGCCCGGCCCGTTCGCGGACAACTCAGACTGGCCCGCGGCGGCCGCGGCCGCGGGGGCCCTGGACCCCGGGAGCCCCGAACAGTGGGCGACGGCGGTGCAGTGGGTACTCCAGAGGGACTTCGCCGACGACCTGTGCACGGTCATGCAGCTGTCCTTCGAGCTCAGCGACACCGGCGAGGGGCCGGAGGACGCAGCCCTGCCGGAGGCCGTGGGCTCCAACCACTTCGCGATCGCGCTGGATGCCAGTGGGTCGATGGCCGCCCGCTCCGGAGGCAGCACGCGGATGGCGCAGGCGAAGACCGCGATCGAGCAATTCCTAGCAGGGCTCCCCGCGAGCGCCACCGTGAGTCTCCGGATCTACGGCCACGAGGGGACCAACCAGGAGGCAGGCCGGATGGAGTCCTGCGCGTCCTCGGAGGTCCTCTACCGCGGCGCACCCGGTGACGGGGAGCTCACGCAGGTCCTCGCCGGCGTTCGGCCGGTGGGCTGGACGCCGCTGGCGGCGGCGATCGGGGATGCCGCCGGTGACGTGCCGGAGGACAGCACCGATGCGATCCTCTACGTCGTCTCCGACGGCATCGAGACCTGCGGCGGCGACCCGGTAGAGGCAGCCACGGAGGTGGCCGCCACGGGCGTGCGGCCGATCATCAACGTCATCGGATTCGAGGTGGGCGAGGAGGAACGCGCGGCGCTGGAGGCCGTCGCCGAGGCGGGCGGCGGCTCCTACGTGCACGCTACGAACGCCCATGAGCTGCAGCGCTACTGGGCCGAGGAGCACGCGCGCCTGCAAACGGCATGGCACGCGTGGCGGGAGCGCGAGCAGGCGCGGATCCGGGAGGCCTACGCCGAACAGGTCAGGCCCGCGGTCGACGCGTTCCACCGGATGCGCGTGGGCGTCAAGTACAACGACATCGAGATCAACAGCCTCGAGCGCCACCTGCAGACTAACCAGATCATCGACTGGGAGACGCTCTCCCACATCATCCACGCCAACGACGCGCACTTGGACAGCCTCCATCGATACCTCGACGAGGTGGAGCCGAGGCTGCGTGAGCACCGGCAGGCGCGCGAGGATGCGCTGGCCGAGGTCTACGAGACGTCCGAGAGCTGGCGCGAGCTCTACCGCCGGAACTAGTGGGGGATGCCGATGTCGGTGCGGGAGAACCCGTCGGCGAAGTCGATCCGGGCCAGGTGGCCGTAGGCGGCGTCGCGGGCGGCGGGCAGGTCGGAGCCGCGGCCCACGGTGCCCAGCACGCGTCCGCCGACGGCCACCAACTCCTCTTCCTCCAACGCTGTGCCGGCGTGCAGGACGTAGGCGTCAGGGGTGTCCTCCGGCAGCACGATCCGGCCGCCCCGACGCGGCTCGTCGGGGTAGCCCTCCGCCGCGGAGACCACCACGACGGCGGCCCCGTCATGCCATTCGAGCGGCGGCATCGACGCCAGCTCGCCGCGAGCGGCGGCCCGGAGTACCCCGGCCAGCGGGGTCTTCAGCATCGCGAGGACCGCCTGCGTCTCGGGGTCACCGAAGCGGACGTTGAACTCGATGACACGCATGCCCTTGGTGGTGAGCGCCAGCCCCACGTACAGCAGCCCGACGAACGGCGTGCCGCGTCGGGTCATCTCCTGCAGCACGGGCTGCACCACCTCTGACATCACCTCGTCGGACAGGCCCTCGGGCGCCCAGGGCAGCGGGCAGTAGGCGCCCATGCCGCCGGTATTGGGGCCCTCGTCGTCGTCACCGACGCGCTTGAAGTCCTGGGCGGGCATGAGCGGGACGGCGTTGACGCCGTCGCAGATGGCGAACAGCGAGGCCTCGGGCCCGTCGAGGAAGTCCTCGATGACGACGCGCCCGCAGATCGAGGCATGCAGCAGCGCGTCCTCGCGGTCGTCCGTCACGACGACGCCCTTGCCGGCGGCGAGGCCGTCGTCCTTGACGACGTAGCTGGCGCCGAACTCGTCCAGCGCGGCAGCCGCCTCCTCCGGCGTGAGGCACAGGCGGGAGTCCGCCGTCGGCACCCCGGCGTCGCGCATCACTTCCTTGGCGAACGCTTTGGACCCCTCCAGCACCGCCGCTGCCGCGGACGGGCCGAACACGTCGAAGCCGCCGGCCCGCAGCACGTCGGCCACGCCGACGACCAGCGGCGCCTCGGGCCCGACGACGACGAGGTCGGCACCCACGGCGCGCGCCACCGCGAGGACGGACTCGCCGTCGCAGGGATCGATGTCATGAAGCGTGCCGATGGAGGCCAGCCCGGGGTTGCCGGGAGCGATGTGCAGTTCGGTGACGTCCGGATCGTCGACGAAGGCACGCCCCAATGCGTGCTCGCGGCCACCGGAACCAAGCAGGAGAATCTTCACGGCTCAGTATCTTAGGCGGTTTCGCTCAGGAGGCCTGCTTGGCTGCCCGCCACTCGGCGCGCTTGGCCTGCAGCATCTCACGCAACTCTGGGTCCTCCATCACGAATCGGACCGTCTGGCAGTCCTGCGGGCCGGTGGCGCCGGGCACACACAGCGTGCACGGGTCCCCCGGCCGCAGCGGGCATCTCGGGGTGGCAAGTCGTCGTCGCATCACGACACATGGTAGTTGTGAGATCAAGCATCCCCAAGCGGGTGCCGGGGGTTGCCGTCGCCCGACGAGCGCTCGAACTCCCGCTCCAGGCGGTCCAGCTCGGCGTCGCGCAGCCGCGCCTTCTCGTCGGCGCGCTGCATGAGCAGGCGGAAGCCGATGAGGCCGGCGACGAACAGTGCCCCGAGCGGCAGCGTCCACCACCAGCCCCAGCCGATCGACTCCTGCCAGATCGCGATGGCCACGGTCCCCACCATGAAGATGGTGATCAGCGCTCCCAGGACCCACGCGATCACCCTGATCCTGCTCGTCAAGTCAACCTCCTCGACATGTCAGATCAGGTCGTTGATCAGCACCGCTTCTTCGCGGCCCGGGCCGACGCCGATGCCCGAGATGCGGCAGCCGATCAGTTCCTCGAGGCGGTGGACGTAGGCCTGGCAGTTGGGCGGCAGGTCGTCGAACGTGCGCGCCCCGGAGATGTCCTCGCTCCAGCCGTCGAGGTACTCGTAGATGGGCTTGGCGTGGTGGAACTGCGACTGCGTCATCGGGTAGTGGTCGTGGCGCTCGCCGTCGATCTCGTAGGCGACGCACACGGGCACCTGCTCCCAGCCGGAGAGGATGTCGAGCTTGGTGAGGAACACGTCGGTGAACCCGTTGAGCTTCACGGCCTGTTCCACGAGCACCGCGTCGAACCAGCCGCAGCGGCGGGGGCGGCCCGTCGTGGCCCCGAACTCGTTGCCGATCTCGCGCAACTTCTCCCCGTCCTCGTCGAACAGCTCCGTGGGGAACGGGCCCTCGCCGACGCGGGTGGTGTACGCCTTGGCGATGCCGATCGTGCGGTCCACCCGGGTGGGCCCGATGCCGCCGCCGGTGGTGGCGCCGGAGGTGGTGGGGTTGGAGCTGGTGACGTAGGGGTAGGTGCCCTGGTCCACGTCGAGGTGGTGCGCCTGCGCCCCCTCGAACAGCACCACCTTGCCCTCGTCCAGCGCGTCGTTGATGTAGCGGCCGGAGTCGATGACGTGCGGCTTGATGCGCTCCGCGTGGGCGAGCAGCGACTGCACGATCTCCTCGGCATCGATCTCGCGGCGGTTGTACACCTTCACCAGCAGCTGGTTCTTCTGGTCCAGCGACGCCTCCACCTTCTGGCGCAGGATGGACTCGTCGAAGATGTCCTGGATCCGGATGCCCAGCCGGTTGATCTTGTCGGAGTAGCACGGGCCGATGCCCCGGCCGGTGGTGCCGATCTTGCGCTTGCCGAGGAAGCGCTCGGTGACCTTGTCGAGCACCTTGTGGTACTCGGTGATGATGTGCGCGTTGGCCGAGATCAGCGGGTGCTCGACGTCGACGCCGCGGTTGTGCAGTTCGTCGAGTTCGTGGGCCAGCACGTCGAGGTCGACGACGACGCCGTTGCCGATCACGGTGGTGGTGTTCGTGTTCAGGATGCCCGAGGGGAGCAGGTGCATCACGAATTTCTCGCCGTCGACGACGAGCGTGTGGCCAGCATTGTTGCCGCCCGAGAACCGCACGCAGAGGTCCACTTGTTCGCCGAGCTGGTCGACGGCCTTCCCCTTACCTTCGTCGCCCCACTGGGCTCCGACCACCACAACGCTTGGCATGCAAGACTCCTTCGCGTAACGAACGGCCCAGCATCGGGCCG
Organism: Propionibacterium sp.; assembly: GCA_012514785.1. Lineage (GTDB taxonomy): Bacteria > Actinomycetota > Actinomycetes > Propionibacteriales > Propionibacteriaceae > Arachnia. The sequence continues at coordinate 23,038 of JAAYZP010000177.1, forward strand.
GGCCCAGTCTATGGCCAACCCGCGCACCGGTGCCCACTTTGGCGCTGCGGCGCCCACGCCGGAGCCGCGGGGCATAGGCTGGTGCATCGTTGCGGTTGCTGTATAAGGGGCATTCATGAAGAAGCTCATCAATTCGCCCGGAACCGTCATCGCGGACGCGCTCAGGGGCATCGAGGTATCCGATAATCGGGTCCGCGTGGACCACACCCACCGGATCGTCCTGCGCAAAGAGCCGAAGGCCGACGGCAAGGTCGCGCTCGTCTCGGGCGGCGGCTCCGGGCATGAGCCCCTGCACGCGGGCTTCGTCGGTGAGGGCATGCTGGACGCGGCCTGCGCCGGCGAGATGTTCACCTCCCCCACCCCGGACCAGATCGTGGCCGCGATCGACGCAGCCGACACGGGTGCCGGCACGCTGCTGATCGTCAAGAACTACACGGGCGACGTGATGAACTTCGAGATGGGTGCGGAGCTGACCGGCGCGCAGGTGCGCACGGTGCTGGTGGCCGACGACGTCGCCGTCGAGGACTCCACCTTCACGGCCGGTCGCCGCGGCGTGGCCGGCACGATGATCGTCGAGAAGATCGCGGGGGCGGCCGCGGAGGAGGGGATGGGGCTCGACGATGTGGCGTCGCTCGCGCGCGCCGTCGCAGCCAGCACCAGGTCCATGGGGATGGCGTTGACGTCCTGCACCGTGCCCGCCGCCGGCCGTCCGACGTTCGACCTGCCGGAGCACGAGATGGAGATCGGCATCGGCATCCACGGCGAACCCGGCCGGCACCGCGAGCCGTTCACCGACGCCGCCCACATCGCGCGCCAACTCGTCGAACCCGTTCTCGCCGACCTGAACTTCGGCGACTCCGACGTGATCCTGCTGGTCAACGGCATGGGTGGCACGCCGCTGATCGAGCTGTACGTGATGGTGGCCGAGGTCACGGCCCTGCTCGAGGCTGCGGACGTGCGCATCGCGCGCTGCCTCGTCGGCAACTACGTCACGTCGCTGGACATGGCCGGCTGCTCCGTCACGCTCACGCGCGCCGAACCCGAGTGGTTGCGTTTGTACGACGAGCCGGTCAACACCGCCGGCCTGCGGTGGGGTGCGTGATGGTCACCACCGCCACCGTGGCCGCATGGATCACACGCTACGCCGCGATCATCGACGAGAACGAGGCGCTCCTGACCGAGCTCGACTCCCCCATCGGGGACGCCGACCACGGCGCCAACATGGCCCGCGGCATGGCTGCGGCCGTCCCCGGCATCGACGCGGTCCCGACGATCGACGCCCAGCTGAAGCAGGTGGGCATGGCCATGCTCAGCAAGGTGGGCGGCACCAGCGGACCCCTCTACGGCACGCTGTTCCTGCGCGCGGCGATGGCGCTGGGCGCGCGCGCCGAGGTGGCGTCGTCGGAGTTCGCCGAGGCGCTGGCCACCGGCGCGGCGGCGCTCGCCGAGCGCGGCAAGGCCGACCCCGGCGACAAGACGATGGTGGACGCGCTCGCGCCGGCCGTGGCAGCGCTCGAGCGGGCCCTGTCCGAGGGTCATGGGTTCGCGGATGCCGCTGCTGCGGCATTCGAGGCCGCGGACGCGGGCCGGGAAGCGACGACTCCGATGCTGGCCCGGAAGGGGCGCGCCTCCTACCTGGGCGAGCGCTCGGTCGGGCACACCGACCCCGGCGCCACATCGGCCGCCTACCTGTTCCGCGCACTGCAGGAGGTGGCGTGATGGCCGTCGGCATCGTCGTCGTGTCCCACTCGCGCCCGCTCGCGGAGGCCGCGTTGGGGCTCGCCGCGATCATGCTGGTGGACGAGTCGCCGCCCGTGGCGATCGCCGCCGGGGCCGGTGACGGGTTCGGCACCGACGCCACCGCGGTGATGGCCGCGATCGAGGAGGTGCGGGGCGCCGACGGCGTCGCGATCTTCGTCGACATGGGCTCCGCGGTGCTCAGCACGCAGGTGGCCCTCGACCTCCTGGGCGCCGGCGACGACGTCCGCGTCCTCGCGGCGCCGCTCGTGGAGGGGCTGACCGCAGGGCTGGTCCGTGCGGCCACCGGCGGGAGTCTCGACGAGGTCGCCCGGGCTGCGGAGTCCGCGATGGACGCGAAGTACGAGGCGCTCGGCCGGACCCCGCAGAGGCCGACCGACGGCGTCGTCGACGGCCCCGCCGAGCTCACCGCCGAGGTGCGGCTGGTCAACAGCATCGGACTGCACGCGCGCCCCGCGGCACGGCTGGCGTCGCTGGTGACCCAGTACGACGCGGAGATGCGGGTGGCGTTCGGGCAGAAGCTGCCGGTGAATGCGAAGTCGACGATGAGCCTCATGGCGCTGGGCGCGAAGCAGGGCGACACGCTGCGCATCGAGGCCGACGGCCCGCAGGCCGACGAGGCGCTGGCCGCCGTCGTCGCCTTCGTCGAGAGCGGCCTGGGCGACGTCCTGTGACGGCCCAGTAGGGTTGGGGCATGACCGAGACGCACCCCAATCTGCTCGCCACCGACGTGCGCGTCGAGCTTCCCGCCGACCCCGCCGTCGACGCCATCAAGGATGCCGGGAAGGAGGGCTTCCTCGAGGCCGCCGCCGCCCATCCCGAGTCCTCGCTCGTATGGGCGCTGCTCGCCGAGGCCTGTCTGCGCGACGAGGCGCTGTCGTCATCGCTGGCGGCCTACGCCTACGCGCGCACCGGCTACCACCGGGGCCTGGACACGCTGCGGCGCAACGGGTGGAAGGGTTCCGGGCATGTCCCGTGGGAGCACGTTCCCAACCGTGGCTTCCTACGCTCCCTGTGGGCGCTCAGCGTCGCGGCCGGGCGCATCGGCGAGACGGCCGAGGAGGAGCGGTGCGCGCAGTTCCTGCGTGACTCCTCCGAGTCGGCGCACCGAGCGCTCGCCCAGTGATCGTCAACGCCGGCGACGTCGCCCTCGTGTTCGAGGGTGGCGGGATGCGGGCGTCCTACTCCTCCGGTGTGCTGACCGCGCTGCTGGAGGCCGAGGTGTACGCCGGCTGGGTGGGCGGCATCTCCGCGGGGTCGACGTGCACCGCCAACTACCTCGTGCGCGACGCCGCGCGCGCCCGCAAGTCGTTCACCGACTTCGCCCGGGAGGAGCAGTTCGGCGGGTTCTCGCACTGGCTGCGCGGCAAGGGCTACTTCAACGCGGAGTGGATCTACGAGCACACGAGCGAGCCGCACCAACCACTGCCGATCCAGTTCGAGGACTTCCAGCGCAACCCCACCGGCTTCGGCATCGGCGCGATCCGGTGCGAGACCGGCGAGATGGTCTATTGGACGCGCGAGCACATCGACACCAACCAGGACCTGATGAAGCGGGTGCGCGCCTCGTCGACGATGCCGCTCCTGATGCCCTGGACCACCATCGACGGTGAGGACTACTGCGACGGCGCGCTCGGCCCCACCGGCGGCTTCGCGCACGACGCGGCCCGGGATGCGGGGTTCGAGCGGTTCATCGTCGTCACCACCCGCACCCGTGACTACGTCAAGCGCGCCCAGCGTGCGCCCCGCGCGATGCGTGCGGCGCTGCGCCGGTACCCGGCCGTGGCCGACGCGCTGATGGCGCGCGCCGCCAACTACAACCGGTCCCGCGAGGAGCTCCTCGACCTGGAGCGCGACGGCAAGGCCTACCTCATCTTCCCCGACGAGATGCCGATCACGAACGCCGAGCGCAACGTGACCAAGCTGCATCGGATGTACGACCTGGGCCTCACCCAGGGTCGCGCGGAGATGCCGAGGATCAAGGAGTTCGCGGGCCTCTGAGCGCCGGCCTCACGGCTCCCAGGCCAGGGCCCAGGCCTGCGCGAGGCGGGCATCCGCCGTCGTGGTGACCTCGATGCGCCCGACGTCGCCGGCGGCCTCGGCGACCGGGCCCGAGAGCGCGACGGCGTCCCCCGACACCGTCATCCACCCCCAGGGCACCGGCCCCGAACCGTCCAGACCGAGCGACTTCCAGGCGGCTTCCTTCGCCGCCAGCAAGGTCGCGTACTCGCGGTCCGGAAACTCCGAGGTGTCGCATCGCTCGACCTCGGCGGTCGAGAACCACCGGCGCGTGAAGCTCCCCCGATGCTCCAGCAGCCGCGTGATCCTCGACACATCCACGACGTCCACACCGACGCCCCTGATCCTCATCGCTCACCGCTCGTTGAGCATGCGTACGAACTCGACGGCGGCGAGGCTGGCACCGGTCTCGTTGAGGTGGGCGCCGTCGCTGGAGTAGCCGCCGTACAGCTCACCCTTGACCGTGCCGTCGGGCGCGGTGCCCTCCAGTTGGGCGAGGTCCAGCAGCCGGCCTTCGCCGTAGGCCTCGCGCATGTGCGCGTTGTAGCGTTCACGGTTGGCGTTGTCGTCGCGGCCGACGACCTGCTTCACGTGGTCCTTGATGCCGTAGGGGCCCGTCGTCAGCGGCGCGGTCACGTGCACGAACCGCACGTTCGGGTAGTCCGCCTCGAGCGCATCCATCGTCTGCTTGTACTCGTTGAACAAGTGGTCCACATCCGAGTTCCAACGCACGTCGATGTAGCAGAACTTGACCAGCGCGACGTCGACCTGATCCCCCAGCCCGCCACGCACCATCGCCTCGAAGTTGTCGAGCTTGCGGTACGGGTGCCGGTTCTCGCCGATCAGGGTGTGCACGAATGCGCCCTCGCCGACGGCGGGCACCTCCCCGATCTCGGCCTGGACGAATCCGGGCGCCGCGACGCCATGCTCGCTGTAGATCTGCCGCATGCCGGACATGATGTTGTTGCCCACCGACATGTGGCCGAAGAACACCCTCTGGTCGGCCGCCTGCTCGAGCTCCTCGTCGGTGACCTTCTCGGCCGCGTCGTTCGGCGCGGCGGTGTAGGCGGGCCGCGGGTCCCAGAACAGGCCGTACGTCACCGCCCCCAGCACGCCCAGAACCACCAGTCCAACCGCAATTTGCATGACTTTCCCCCTCATGAATCTCCCCCTGATCACGTGGTTGGGACCAACGGTAACATTTAATTCAGACTCTGCAATAGCTCCCTGACAGCACTTCTGGAAACCTTGCCGTTGGTGGTCAGCGGGATCTCCAACACGTGCACCCGCGCCGGCACCATGTGCTTCGGCAGCTTCCCCCGGAGGAACGCCAGCACGGCGGCCTCGTCGAGCTGCACCCCCGGTGCGGGCGTGACCGCGAGCGTCACCGCCTCCCCCGCATCAGGGTCCGGCAGGCCGACGGTGACGGCCGCCTGGATGCCCTCGTGCAGCAGCGCGGTCTCGTCCACCTGCTGCGGCGAGATGCGGTAACCCCAGGACTTGATGAAGTCCCCGCTGCGCCCGACGATGTGGATGAAGCCATCCTCGTCGACCGTCGCGAGGTCGCCTGTGCGCAGCTTGCCGTCGCGGAACTTCTCCCGCGTCGCCTCGTCGTCGCGGTAGTAGCCGGGCGAGATGTTGGCGCCCGAGGCGACGATCTCCCCCTGCTCCCCGGGCGCGATCGGCCGGCCGTCCTCGCCCTCGACGACGAGCTCCACCCCGGGGATGCCTCGCCCGATCGAGCCCAGCTTCTCCTCCAGGAGTTCGGGCGGCAGGTACGAGAGCCGCGCCGTCGCCTCCGTCTGCCCGTACATCACATAGACCTCGCTGGTGGGCTGCGCCTTGCGCAGCGCCCGCAGGAGCTCGGGCGCCAGCCGCCCGCCCGCCTGCTGCACCTTCTTCAGCGACGGCAGCGGCCTCGACGCGTAGCTGCTCGCCTTCAGCAGCAGCTGGTACGACGACGGCACCCCCGCCAGCCCGGTGCACGCGTGCCGCGCAATGAGGTCGATGGCCGTCTCCGGGAAGGTGAATGTGTTGCAGATCACCACGGACCCGCCCGCTGCGAGGTGCGTGTGCAGCAGCGACGCCCCGAAGACGTAGTGGAACGGCAGGATCACGAGCACCCGCTCGGTGGGCCCCAGCTCCAGGTACTCGACGATGGACGTCGTGTTGGCGATCAGGTTGCGGTGCGTGAGGCGCACGACCTTCGGCCGGGACGTCGTGCCCGAGGTGAACATCAAAGCGGCGTCGTCGCCCATGCCGCGTCGTGGTTCGGGCCAGAACTCGTCCGGTTCGACCGCGAGCGCACCGTCGGTGATCACCGGTCTCGAGCCGAACGCGTCGCCCAGCGAACGGAGTTGCCGGCGGTCGGCGAGGATGGCCGCGCATTCGACGAACTCCGCCTGCGTGGCCAGCTCGTCGGCACCGAGCTTCTCCGACATGGGCACCACCACCCCCACCCGCATGGCGGCGAGGTAGGCGGCGATCCAGAAGAACGAGTTGACCCCGAGCAGCCCGATGCGCGAACCGGGCGCGAGGTCCA